>NZ_JBJEHW010000078.1:0-3777 GCF_051876455.1 Parafannyhessea sp. | reverse complement strand
GGCACGCCGCCCTCGCGCATGCGTGCGACCATCCGGCGCACGGGCACGGTGGAGAAGAACGCGTCCGGACCTGCGGGGTCGATCCGCTCGTCGCGCGGCTGGAAGCCGTCGCAGTCCGGGATGCGGGCGTCCATCTGGTTGATGCCCACAAACTCGACCGTGACGCCGGCGCGTCCCCCGGCCTGCCCCAGGCAGAGCACGACGTCGGGCGCCAGCCGGTCGATCTCCTGCGTCACCGTGCGCGGCCCGCGCCCAAACGCCACGGGCACCTCCAGGCGCAGGACCTCGGCCCCGGCGATGCGCTCGGGCAGACGGCGCGCGACCTGCCACGACGGGTTGACCTTCTCCCCGTCGAACGGCTGGAACCCCGTTACCAGTATTCTCATGGAACGTCCCCTCCACGCGGCCATGGCGTCCCGCGCGGCCTTTGTGCCGACCGTCGCAAGACAAACGTAGTATAGCCGCGTGACGCGTCGGTCCAGGCACGCACGCCCGCTACAATGACCACGGACGAGAAGGACCGGACGAGGCGGTGCGCGCATGACCCTTGACGTGAAGCACGACAACGCAGCGGCATCGGACGACCCGCTCAACGCGGACGGCATCGGTCCGAGGGAGGTCCTCGTCGTCAGCCACGGCACTGTGGACGGCGCCATCCGTGCGCGCGACATCGGCGCCATCGAGCGAGAGGTCCAGGCTGCGTATCCCGGCTGGTCCGTGCGGCGCGCGTTCACGTCGCAGCCGATCATCAACCGCATCCGGGCGCGGGAGGGCCAGGAGATTGACAACGTGGGCCAGGCGCTCCAGCGTGCCGCCGACAACGGCGTTGAGTCGCTGGTCATAGTGCCGACGCTCCTTGTGCGCGGGTCGGAGTACGAGAGGCTGGCCAAGGCCGCGGACGAGTGCCGTGGCGGGATGTCCATTACCATTGCGGGGCTCCTTCTGAACGGGGCTGAATCCGACCTGCGCGCCGTCGCGGAGGCTGTCTCGTCCGACGCCGCGAGGGATGCCGGCTACGACGGCGTCGCGACGGCCCGTGAGGACGGTTGTGCCATCGTGCTCGTGGGCCACGGTTCCGCGTGCGAGGCCGGCTCGACCTACAGCCAGATGCAAGCCCAGCTGCGGGAGGGCGGCTACGGGAACGTCTTTGTCGGGACGATCGAGGGCGAGCCCGCCGACACCTCCTGCGAGGCGGTCACTCGCGGAATCGTGAGCGAGGGCTTTGTGAAGGCCCTGCTCAGACCCCTGATGATCGTGGCTGGCGCACATGCGTGCAAGGACATGGCGGGTGGCGCCCCCGACTCCTGGAAGAGTCGGCTCGAGGCTGCCGGCATTGCGACGTCGGCCCAGCTCAAGGGCCTGGGAGAGGTTGCTGCAGTGCGGCGGCTCTTCGTGCGGCGCGTTGCCGAGGCGATGCCAGCCAACGCGGGCGAGAAGGACCTATAGCCGTTCCCGTGGCCCTATCGCCAGTCACCCTCCGCCACGATGCGTGCCTTGCCGCCGACCTCGATGTGGTACGTGGCTGAGCCCATTTCGCCACCATCCGGGTCCGCGTCGCCTGCGTTCCGAATGGAGGCGCGAACGCGGAGGATGCTCCTTCTCCCCATGTCCTCTCCCTGGGACACGGTGTAGCTGATGTCATCCGAACCAAACCAGCGGTAACGCAGGAGGTAGGCGGCCAGGTCTCCGTTGGCGCTGCCCGTTGCTGGGTCCTCCACAAAGTCCTCCATCAGGCAGCGGGCAGAGAGCTGCCCCGTGCCGTCATCCACAAAGAACAGGTGGTTGCAGTAGCAGGCGGGAAGCTCGCGCGTGTATTCGACAAACTTGTCACGGTCCCAGGTTGCGCGGGCCAGCGCCTCGCGGCTCGCGAGCGGTATGAGGACCGCTTCCAGCCCAGTCGAGACCCACTGGATGGGGAAGTCCGTGCACATGTCAGCGGGGGAAAGGCCGAAGACGTCCGCAATCATTTTGGGATCGACCGTGGGCCCAAACTCTGGCTGGTTCTGGGTCATGAACAGGGAGTCGCCATGCGCCCGTACGGGAATCTGACCCACGGCGAGGTTCAGGGTAACAAGGTTGGACTGGTCGTCCTCGAGCGCCTTGCGGATCACGTGCGCGGTGCCCAGCGTGGGGTGGCCCGCAAACGGGACCTCGCGGTGCGGCGTCCAGATTCGCACGTCGTAGCCGCCGTTGGGTCGTCTGCCGCCAAGCACGAACGCAGTCTCGGAGAAGTCGATCTCGCGTGCGATGGCCTGCTGCTCACGGTCACACACGGGCCGATCCGCAAGGACCACCAGCAGCTCGTTGCCCTCGTACTTCTCCTCGGCAAAGCAATCCACGATGAAGAACCTCATGTGTGCCTCCTTGCCCTGGGGACGAGTGGGCATCCATGGTAGCGCGGTTCAGTCGTGGTCCAGACCAAGAAGAAAAATACGAACAAGTGTTTGCATTTGGTCGCCTAGGCTGATAAGATGGTCCACACCAAATCACACGACGCGAAGGTGGCAATGCACGATATCTGGAATCCCTGGCACGGCTGCACCAAGATCAGCGAGGGGTGTGCGCGATGCTACATGTTCCACCTGGACAAGACCCGCGGGTTGGACGGCGGCGTGGTGCGGCGCAACAAGACCACGTTCGACTACCCGCTGCAGCGCGACCGCACAGGCGCGTACAAGGTCAAGAGCGGCGAGCTCATCCGCGTGTGCATGAACTCGGACTTCTTTGTGCCCGAGGCGGACCAGTGGCGCGACGAGGCATGGGGCATCATACACGCGCGGCCGGACGTCAAGTTCTACCTGCTGACCAAGCGGCCGGAGCGCATGGCGGAGTGCCTGCCCGCGGACTGGGGCGACGGCTGGGACAACGTGATGCTCAACGTCACGTGCGAGAACCAGCGCCGTGCCGACGAGCGCATCCCGATCCTGCTTTCAACCCCGGCTGCCCACAAGGGCATCATGTGCGCGCCGTTCATCGGGCCCGTGGACATCGAGCGCTACCTGTGCGCTGGCGACCAGGCCAAGGTCGCGAATGCGGCAGGTCGGCCGTACCAGACCGCCGACGGTCTGACGGTGAATCGCTGTGGCATCGAGGAGGTAAAGTGCGGGGGCGAGAATTACGAGGACCCTCGCCCGTGCCACTTCTCTTGGGTGCGGCGGCTTTCCGCGCAGTGCCAAGCACACGACGTCACGTTCGCCTTCATCGAGACGGGAACCCGCTTCGTCGTGGGCGACCGCGAGTACCACATCCCGCGAAAGGACGTTCAGGCACAGCAGGCGTATCGCTCCGGAGTCGAGTACTCTGGCGCACCCTTGCAGTGGCATCTGACCGACCCGCTCGGCCTGTCGCTTCCGCCCGAGTGCCTGTACCAGCCCCGTTACCGCACGCGCTGCATGTCGTGCGGCAGCCACCTCATCTGCAACGGCTGCTGCAACTGCGGCCTCTGCGGCGAGCTTCCCGAGGAGCTGCGGCCGTGGTGCGGCACCCAGTCAACGAGCAGACGTTTGGAGAATAACTGAGGACTTAGGCCGAGAGCCTCTCACTACTCAACCAAGCATTGTGAGGCTCATTCCTCGGATTGCCGCCAAAGAAGGTGTCGGAGATGACTACGTTGGTATCGATTACTATCCTCATGCGCGCCTCTTTGCCCTGACGGTTTTGATGACGTCGCTCACGTCAGACTTCTGGTAGCCGACCGACTTGGCCCATTCCCGTGCTTCGTCCAGTCTGGTGCGGAACTCCTCGGCGGTGAAGGTGTTGACGCTGTAATAGTTGGGC
>NZ_JBJEHW010000077.1:0-3783 GCF_051876455.1 Parafannyhessea sp. | reverse complement strand
CCAGCTGGGCGAACTTGCCGGCGACAGGGGCTGGACGGTGGTGAACGTCTCGGGCAAGGAGCCGCTCTGCGCCTCGATCGAGGAGCAGCTTGCGCATGACGCGCGCGTTAGGTCGCTGGACATCAAGGTCTCCCTGCCCATCGTCAGTGCGGAGGCGCGGCTTGGCAATGCGGCGGAGGAGCTCTCGTTCAGGGAGGTCCTGTCCCGCGCGACGCGCTCCCTGACCAGGCACGGCTCCGGCCTGCTGATAACCGTGGACGAGGTGCAGGACGCCTCGCACGACGAGATGGCGGCCATAGCCACGAGCGTCCAGTACATGATTCGCGAGCAGCAGGACATCGGGTTGCTGTTTGCGGGCATCACGACGGGCGTGCTCGACCTCCTGAACGGCGAGGGAATCACGTTCCTGCGCCGCGCGAAGGCGGAGGAGCTCGTCAGCATCCCGACGGACGAGGTCGCCCGTGCGCTCAGGAAGACGATCGAGGCCTCGGGACTTCGCATAGACGACGACGCGTTGGATTACGCCGCTGGCCAGACGCATGGTTACGCGTATCTGATCCAGCTGGTCGGGTACTACGTCTGGCGAGAAGGACGTCGCCACGCGGCGGAGTCCGCGACCATCACGCTGGCGGATGCGAGGCGCGGCGTCGAGGTGGCGCTGGGTGAGTTTGGCTCCTCCGTCCTGGAGACGGCCATCGCGGGTCTGACGAAGCCCGCGATGGACTACCTGTTTGCCATGACGCAGGACGAGGGTGCCTCTTCCACGTCCGAAGTCGCGCGTCGCATGGGCATGCCGGCGCCAAGCGCCAACACGTATCGCAGGATTCTGATCGAGCGCCAGATCATAGAGAGCACCGCTCCCGGCTTCGTAGCGTTTTCCATCCCGTTCATGCGCGACTACCTGCTGCAGCACCGGCAGGACATCATGGCGCGCTACGGGGAGTAGGGAGTCGGCTACTCCGCCAACGTCGCCCGCAGCTGTTCCAGGAACGCCTGGCACGCGGGCGAGAAGAGCCTGTGCCTCTTCCACGCGACCACGGAGCCCGTGGTGAGGGCGGGTTCCAGCGGCAGGAAGCGAAGCCGGCTGGTCTGCAGCTCCAGCAGGTGGCTGATGCCAAGGACGCACGCGGTGCCGGCCTCGGCCAGGAGCGCGGCATTGCCGATGAGGTCGAACGTGCCCACGACGTTGAGGTCGGCTGGCGAGACGGTACCGCCCGACCACGCTGCGAGGTCGTAGCTCCGGTGCGTCGTGCGCGAGCTCACCAGCAGCGGCATGCGCGCCAACACGTCGGGTGTCACGGCGTCCAGCCTGCCCCAGGGGCCGTGCGTCCCCACCACGACGCCCACCGTGTCACGGGTCGGCAGCTCGAGGTGGTCGTACTTCTCCACGTCCACGGGCTCAAGCATCAGGGCAAAGTCCACAAGTCCGCGCTCGAGCCGCTCCTCCACGGCGTCTGCGTTGCCGGTATAGAGTTCGCACGTCACGCGGGGATGGTCGCGGCGCAGCTCGGCAAAGGCGTCCGTCAGCACGCGCATGGCCTGCGTCTGGCCAGCACCTATGCGTACGACGCCCGCGACCTCCTCGCGGGTGCCCATCTCGTCCTCGGTCTGGCGCACGAGCTGCAGGATCTCCTCCGCGCGCTGGCGCAGGCGCATGCCGTCCGCGGTCAGCGTGGTCGCGCGGTTCGTGCGCACAAAGAGGGTGCATCCCAGCTGGCGCTCGAGGTCGGCCATCTGGCGCGACAGCGTGGGCTGCGTCACGTGCAGGACGTTGGCGGCCTCGGTCATGTTCTGCTCGCGCGCGACGGCGAGGAAGTAGTTCAGGGTTCGCAGCTCCATGGCAATGCCTCATTTTGAAAGTAGATAGAGGGATTGTTTCGCTAACCGGGGTCCTTCGAAAGCCGATGCCAACAAGAGAAAGCACCTACAGGAGACTATCGTGTGAGCCCGACCTGACCAAAACGAGCTCCAATTCTTCCCTCTCGACCTGGTAGATGAGCAGCCAATCGGCATCAATGTGCAGCTCTCGGTAACCCTTCCAGTTGCCCTTGAGCGCATGGTCTCGCAGCCTAACGAGCGTGGACTCGTCCTCCTCGAACAGTGCTGTGATTGCATCCTGGAGCAGCGCCATGTCGAAATGCTTCTTGCGAAGTTTCTTTATGTCTCGCTCGAATATGGGCAACGCACGGATGGACCTAAGCATCCAAGTCTGCCATCAGGTCGGATACGGATGCATAACGCTTGCCCTCACCGGCTTCAGCCTGGCGGCGAGCCTCTATGCTGTCGGGGTCCTCGACTGAAGGCCTGAAGGGAAGGGCCTGGTCATGAACCGACTGTCGGAGGAAGATGTTGACCGCCGTAGAGATATCGAACCCCATCTGGTTGAAAAGCTCTTGCGCCTGCTTCTTGAGGTTAGGGTCCGTTCGTATGCTTAGCCTTGCTTCCGACATGATTCCTCCCATCAACTATCCTCAGTACAATGTATACCCATTGTACGTCTATTGGGTGCATCTTGGAGGTCAATCCTGGTGTCGTGACAGGCCTCCCTACGGCATCGGCCGAGTAGTTGCCTCGTTTGGCTACCAGTCTAGGTGCTAGATTCTTATCAGTAGAAATAAATAGAACGTATGACAAATTCACGTCCATAGGCATTTCACATTTCCAGTACCAGCCACTAATGTTGTGTTTAGCAAGAAGGGCCGTGTGCCCGACGGCGTGTAATCACTACGGAGGTGCCCATGGGACGGGTTCTGGTTCTGTACTACAGCTGGTCGAACGGCAACACGGAGCGCGTGGCGCAGGAGCTTGCGGATGCCTGCGACGCCGACCTCGAGCGCGTCGAGACTGCCGTGCCCTACCCCGAGGACTACGACCAGACCGTCGACCAGGGCAAGCGCGAGGTCGAGGCGGGCTTTGAGCCCGAGCTCGAGCCGCTGGAGCACGATCCGGCAGAGTACGACGTGATTGCCGTGGGCACGCCCACCTGGTGGTACACCATGGCGCCCGCCGTCCGCACGCTGCTGCACGCGGGGGACTGGCGCGGCAAGGTTGTCGTGCCCTTCTCGACCTGTGCCGGTTGGGAGGGCACCGCCCTGGACGACATGGCGGCGCTGGCAGAGGGCGCGCGGGTGGCCGAGCCGCTCACGGTCACGTTTGGGTCCGACGGCGGCTCGCGCATGGTGACGGACCCTCGCAAGGTTACGGGATGGGCTGGCCGCGTGGCCGCCCTGGCATAAGGAGGAACTGACATGAAGCAGACGGCAGGTAGGAACGCACTGGGCGAGTTCGCCCCCATGTTCGCGCACCTCAACGACGACGTGCTCTTTGGCGAGGTGTGGGACCAGGAGGCCATCTCTACCAAGACCAAGTGCATCGTCACCATCGTGGCCCTGATTTCGCAGGGCATCACGGACAGCTCGCTGCGCTACCACCTTGAGAACGCGCGCAACAACGGCGTCACGCGCGCCGAGGCCGCCGCGATCATCACGCATGCAACCATGTACAGCGGTTGGCCCAAGGGTTGGGCGGCCTTCAACCTGGCCAAGGAGGTCTGGGCCGACGAGGACGAGCCCGCGGGCGAGAAGAACGTGCGCATTGCCGACCCGTCTGGCCTTTCCAAGGAGTTCCCCAAGGGCGTGCCCAACGACGCCTACGCCCAGTACTTTGTGGGCAACAGCTGGGTGGCCCCGCTGGGCGACCCGCAGCTGGGCGCCACCAACGTCACCTTTGAGCCGGGCTGCCGCAACAACTGGCACATCCACCACAAGGGCGGCCAGGTGCTCA
>NZ_JBJEHW010000076.1:0-3819 GCF_051876455.1 Parafannyhessea sp. | reverse complement strand
TCAAGTCGATGGGGCTATCACCACAGATGCTCATTCCCCATTCGGGGGTGGTCGCAACCGTGGGGGACGTTTATGGTCCGTGCTACCTTTTGCGAGCGGATATGGATGCGCTGCCGGAAGTCGAGCAGACGGGCTTGCCTTTCGCTTCGAAAAATGGAAGGATGCACGCCTGCGGTCACGATTTGCATACAGCAATGCTTCTGGGCGCCGCCCAGCTGCTCAAGGACCATGAGGGAGAGTACCCTGGCTGCGTAAAGCTTATGTTCCAGCCTGACGAGGAGGCGACTGCCGAGGGACCACTTGGGTGCCGCAGCATGATTGATGCCGGCGTCCTTCAGAATCCACGAGTCCTTGCCGCCTCGGGATGCCACGTCTCTACCGACATTCCGTGCGGCGAGGTCGGTGCCTATCCTGGGACAGTTGCTTATTCGGTTGACGACGTGGACATCACGGTAACCGGAAAGGCGTGTCACGGTGCACAGACTTTTGCGGGGATTGACCCCATCAACGTGTGCTGCCACATTCATCTTGCTTTGCAGGAGCTGCTTGCTCGTGAAGTTGATCCTTCGGAAACGGTGGTCCTTTCGATTGGGATGATAGACGGAGGCACATCGGCGAACATCATACCCAGCACTTGTCACATGTTGGGTACGCTTCGCACGTTTGATGAGGAATCCCACCGCAAGCTCTCGGGACGTATTCGCACAGTCTGTGAGTGTACCGCTAAGGCTTTCGGGGCAACCGCCACTGTTCAGTTCCTGCGACCCGCACCAACTGTATATAACGATCCCAAGCTCGTTGAAGAGCTTTCTGAGGCCTATGCGGCTGGCACGGGAAGGCAAGTGCGTCGAATGTCGGCTCCCTTTTCCGGGTCGGACGATTTTGGAGAGCTCTCTCACGAAGTTCCCTCCGCGTACTTCATGTTAGGGGCACTGCCGGACGACGCCCCAGCAACCTCGCTGCATGACCCCCACATTGTTTTTGACGAGAACGTCATGCCCCTCGGTGCCGCCATGCACACAAGCATGGCCTGGGGTTGGCTTGAGCGTCATGCAGAGGGTGGATAGGCCAGGCGGTACGTCGCCGATCAGGTGAACGAGGCGGGCGTGTTTTCTGAGAGAGGAAGAAGTATGGCAGATGCAGAAGCGAAAAAAGGAGCGTTTAGAAAGGGCGGGAAGAAGAAGGGAGGGGCCAACTCGTACTTAATCCTTGCGTGGTTCCTTGTGGGCACCGCTATTCTGAGCTGGATATGTGCGGCTACGGGACAGCCTGGCGTTTCCGCCGCGTCCGTTGCGCAAATTCTTAACTCACCGGTCAACGGCTTTACGAGCGCTCTTCCCGTCTGCCTCTTCGTCATCGTTCTGGGCGGTTTCCTAGAGGTCGTTGGAAAGACGGGTGCACTCAATGCCGGCATCGCCTCGTTGGTCAAGAAGCTGAGGGGCAAGGAGCTCGTTCTCATTCCTATACTCATGGTCCTCCTTGGCATCTGTGGGTCGACATACGGCATGTGTGAAGAGACCGTACCGTTCTACCTTCTGCTGGGCGCTGCCCTATATGCTGCGGGGTTCGATACCATGACGTCTGCCCTGACGGTGCTGTTGGGGGCTGGATGCGGCTGCATAGGATCGACCGTCAACCCCTTCTCTGTTGGCGTTGCCGAAGCGGCGCTTGCCGACATGGGCTACGACGTTAACAAGGGCCTCGTTCTGCTGTTGGGATTCATCGTCTTTGTCATCGCTGAGGGTTCGGCAATCGTTTTTGTCGTGCGCTATGCGCGCCGCGTAAAAGCAGACCGTTCCAACTCTGCCATGAGTGAGGAGGAACTCACCGCTATGGATGAGGAGTTTGGAGGCGAGAAGGGCGTTGCATCTGAGGCGGGAAATCTTACCCTGCGTCAGCGCTGGGTCCTCGTTGCCTTTGCCATCTCCTTCGTAGTAATGATTGTCTCGTTTGTCCCGTGGAGCAGCTTTGGGGTCTCGCTCTTCGACGCCGGTCAGAAAACCGAAGAGGTCGTCACTAAGGTGAAAGATGATGACCTGGTCTCTGCGTATGCGGACAAAGGGCTCGGCACGCTTCGACTTGACGGCAACGTCTCTGGCACTGTTGCTACCAACTCGGTAGTTACGCCAGCTTGGAGCGCCCTGCTCACGGGTGCCCCACTCGGAAACTGGTACTTCAACGAGTGCACTACATGGTTCCTGCTTATGGCCTTTACGATCGCCGCAATCGGAGGGCTCTCCGCAGACTAGGCCGTAAAGACGTTTCTGAAGGGCGCGGCGGGCATCCTCGATATTGCCTTGGTCATCGCTCTTGCTCGAGCGATTTCAGTACTTATGCACGAGACTGGGTTGGACACGTGGATTCTCAACTCTGCGGCGGCCGGATTGTCTAAGGTCAGCGCGCCGGTCTTCTCAGTCGGCTCTTCGATCGTCTACCTTCTTCTGTCATTCGCAATTCCCTCGAGTTCTGGCATGGCAACCGTCTCCATGCCGATTATGGGGCCACTCGCCATCAAGCTGGGCTTCCCCGTCGAGGTCATGATAATGACGTACGTGGTGTCACACGGTATCATCCTGCTGTTCACACCCACCTTCGGTGTGCTTCTCGCCGGTCTCGCGTTTTCGAAGGTTGAGTACTCCACCTTCCTCAAGACCGTTATGCGTTACATCGTCGGGCTTGCAATCGCGCTGATCGCATTTCTCACCGTGATGATGGTCGTTCTCTGATACATTCTCGTAGACCAGTCGCAGACCAAACGCATCGCAACCGAATCTGAACGTTGCAGTGCTCCGCCCTTCTTGCCGTGCGCAAGGAGGGCGTTTCTCGTCCGGGGCTTGTCTTTGGGTTCTCTTTACCACGCGCAGAAAATCTATCTACTAGCGACTTAGATTTGTGTATACTCCCCAGCTCACGGGGAATAATGAACAGTGATAAATCGGAATCCCGGAAGGGGGTCACTATGAGGTTTGACAAGTGGGCGGTGACGGCTCAGGAGGCCCTGCAGTCCTCCGTGAGCATTGCCGCCGATGCGGAGGCGGGTGAGGTGAGGCCCATCCACCTGCTGAAGGCGCTGCTGCAGTCCAACGAGCGCAACATACGGGCCATCATCGAGCGAGTGGGTGCCGATCCGGCGCAGGTCGAGGCGCAGGTGGACCAGACCATCGCACACGCCCCGCGCGTGACGGGCGACATGAGCCAGATGAGCATCAGCAACGAGCTGCGCAAGGTTGGCGACGAGGCCGAGAAGCTCGCCTCCAAGCTCGGTGACAGCTATGTCACGAGCGAGCACCTGCTCTGCGCACTCGCGGACGAGAAGGGCGATGCCGGCTCGGCGCTGCGCGGTGCGGGCATCACGGGCAAGCGCGTGCAGGAGGCCTACAACGACCTCCGCGGCGATGAGCGCGTGACGTCGCAGGACGCAAAGACGCAGTTCGAGGCGCTTGAGCAGTACGGGCGCAACGTGACGGACCTTGCCCGCCAGGGCAAGCTCGACCCGGTCGTCGGCCGCGTGGAGGAGATCCGCCGTACCATCCAGGTGCTCAGCCGTCGTACCAAGAACAACCCCGTCCTCATCGGCGAGCCGGGCGTCGGCAAGACGGCCATCGTCGAGGGGCTGGCGGAGCGCATCGCGTCGGGCGACGTGCCTTCGACCATCAAGGACAAGGAGGTCGTGGAGCTTGACATGAGCGCGCTCGTCGCCGGTGCCAAGTACCGCGGCGAGTTTGAGGACCGCCTCAAGAGCGTGCTCAAGGAGGTCCAGAAGGCAAACGGCAGGATCATCCTGTTCATCGACGAGCTGCACACCATCGTGGGCGCGGG
>NZ_JBJEHW010000075.1:0-3835 GCF_051876455.1 Parafannyhessea sp. | reverse complement strand
CGACGCCGAGCACCTCGTAATAGTCCTTTGTTGCCACTTGCGATTCCCCCACCTGACTTTGCACGAGAGGCCGCCCGTGCGGGGCGGCCGAAGATCACTCCAGTTTGGTTTCTACCCTCTTGCGCCGGGACCGTAGCCGTAGTAGCCGTAGCTCGCGCTGCCGCAGCTGAACATGAGCACCATGAGGAACGCGAGGAGGAGCCCCGACACCGCGCCGTTGGCGACCGACGCCCCCGCGTGCTTCCACCACGTCTGGCCCTTGCCGAGGCCTCCTCCGCGGTAGAGCGAGTACACGCAGACCGCGGCCATGATGATAATGAACGGCAGCATGGCCGAGAGCGTGCCCGTGAGGGCCCCCAGGACCACGAACGGGATGAGGAAGCCGAGCGTCTGCATGCCCATCGCCTGGCGCTGGTTGACGCGCTCGGACGCGACGCCCACGCGACAGACGAAGTCGCCCGTGGTGGAGCCGTTGGTGCCGGCGTTGCCCATGCCCTTGATGCGAACCTCGTCGCCATCGTGGGAGTTGGGCGGGACCTCGACCACGACCTCGCTCGCCGAGAGCACCCGGCCGGAGCCGCCGCAGGCCTCGCAGGGGTCCGCCACGACCTTGCCGACGCCCTCGCACTCGGGGCACTCCATCTCCATCACGCCGAAGCCGAAGAGCCCCGTTAGGTCGACGCCGATGTGGCCCGTGCCGCCGCAGGTGGGGCAGGTCTCGGCGTGCTCGCTCCTGACGGAGCCGGTGCCGTGGCACACGTCGCACGCGACGTAGCGCTGGTACGTGAAGCCGCGCTTCACGCCCTTGCGCGCAGTCTCGTCGTCCAGGTCGAGCTGCATGACGACGTCCGCGCCCGCCTTGGGGTTGTACGCGCGCGAGCGCGTGGTGGACCTGCGGTAGCCCGCGCCGCCAAAGGGGAAGCCCCAGCCAAAGGGCGAGCCGCCAAACGGGTCCTGCGCGGGGCCGCCGTACGAGGGGCTGCCATAGCCGTCCTGGACGAACGGCGAGCCCGAGCGCATCGCGTCGTAGCGCTTGCGCTTCTGCTCGTCTGAGAGGACGGCATAGGCCTCCGAGACCTCCTTGAACCTCTCCTCGGCGTCCGGCGCCTTGTTGACGTCCGGGTGGAGCTTGCGCGCCTTCTGCTGGAAGGCCTTCCTGATCTCGTCCGTCGAGGCGTCAGGGGACACCCCCAGGATCGCGTAGTAGTCCTTCTCGTTCATTCCTGCCATGAGGTCTCCCCATGCGTGTCGTGTCCTACCCAAGCGCCGCCGGGCGCGCGTGCCCGCACAAAATCGGGCACATTCGTTCAACGATTCTATCCATTGGCGGCGCCGCTTATTCAGCCGCGGCGCCGCCGCAGCAAATCACCACCGCCCAGGTGCTGGTCAGGCGCCCCTGCCCCGTGCGCTCGCGCTCGCGACCGTGCCGGGGGCGAGGCCCCACATGAGGCCGAAGAGCTCGTTTCCCAGAAGCCAGCCGCGCTCCGTGGGGGCTGCGCCACCCGCCGGCGTCGCGCGCACGAGGCTCTCCGCCGCGGCCTCCTCCAGGGCGTCGTCGACGGCACCTTCCCCGAGGACGCTCCGCGCATGGGCGAGAAGTGCCTCCCCCACGCCCTCGGTGAGGCGCATCCCCAGCATGAGGTCCTCGGCCGCCGCCTGGGGCGCCGTGAGGAACTCGAGGTCGAAGTCGAGGTCGCACAGGCCGGCCGCAGCCGCGACCTCGCGCCTGCCGCTCGTGACGGTGAGCCGCGCGCGGGCCGCGCCCTCGGGCGCGGGCGGGAGCTGCGGTGCCACGGCGCGCAGGCGGGCGTAGCCCTCCGCGGTCAGCATGCCGGCGGCCCCGGTGCCAAGCCCCAGGTAGGGCAGGCCCGTCCAGTACGCGCGGTTGTGCGCGCACGACCTGCCCGGCCGCGCGTAGCTCGCGACCTCGTAGCGTAGGAGGCCCGCCTCCGTGAGCGCCCGCTCCGCCTCGCGCATGCGCGCGGCCTGCACGTCCTCGGAGTTGAATGCCGGGTCCCCGTCCGCGTAGCGGCGCCCGAACGCCGTCCCCTCCTCGATCTGCAGCGGGTAGACGCTCACGTGGCAGACGCCCGCGGACAGCACGTCGTCGAGGCTGCGGCGCCAGCTCCCCTCGCCCTGCCGGGGTATGGCGCACATGAGGTCGCACGAGACGTCGAGCCCCGCCGCGACGGCGCGGGCGAGGGCGTCGGTTGCCTGCGCGGACGTGTGGATGCGACCCAGCGCGGCGAGCTCCTCGTCCGACGTGCTCTGCACGCCCACGGACACGCGCGTCGCGCCGGAGGACGCGATGGCGGCAAGCGTGGGGGCATCCAGCGAGTCGGGGTTGGCCTCGCACGAGAGCTCGCGCGGGCAGTGCGGCGCCATGCGCGAGAGGAGCGCGCCCACGGCGGGGCCCATCAGCGTGGGCGTGCCGCCGCCAAGGTAGCCGGTACGACAGCCCTCGAGGAGCCCCGCATCCGCGGCCTGGCCGATCATGCGCGCGAGCGATGCTGCGTACGCGGTCACGAGCGGGTCGTCCGCGCGCGTGGACAACGACGAGAAGTCGCAGTACGCGCACTTGCTCCTGCAGAAGGGGACGTGCGCATAGAGCGCGAGCGCGCCGGCCGCGTGCAGGTGCCCCTCCCAGTCCGACGCGCCCATGCGCTACTCCGACCAGGAGTCGAGCCGGCCCTCGAGCTCGCGCACGAGACCCAGATAGTCCTCCAGCGTCACGCACGCCATGGCGCGGTTGCGCCACTCGGCCGCGTAGGGCATGCCCTTGAAGTACCATCCCGCGAGGCTGCGCGCCCGCGCCAGGTGGGCATGCGTTGCCGCGAGCAGGCGCACGTGGCACTCGAACGCGGCCAGGCGCTGGGCGTACGTTGGGACGGGGGGCTCCCCTCCCGCGTCGATCGTCCGTGCGGCCGAGAAGAGCCAGGGGTTCCCGTAGGAGCCGCGTGCCACCATGACGGCCGTCGCGCCCGTCCGGGCGCGCATGTCCGACGCCGCCTGCGCGCTCAGCACGTCGCCCGAGCCGATGACGGGGACGGACACCGCGTCGACCACATGCCGCACGCAGTCCCAGTCCGCCTTGCCGCGGTACAGCTGGCTCGCCGTGCGGCCGTGGACCGCGATGGCCGAGGCGCCCGCCTGCTCCATGGCGCGCGCGAAGTCCGGCGCCTGCTCGGGCCCCGGCGTGCGGCTGCGCCTGATCTTGCAGGTCACGGGCACGCTCGACTCCTCGACGCACGCGCGCACGAGCTCCGCCGCCAGATCCGGGCTGTCCAGGAGGGCCGAGCCCTCGCCCTTGCGCGTGACCTTGGGAACGGGGCAGGCCATGTTGATGTCGATCAGCGCCAGCTTGCTTCCCAGGCGCTCCTGCACGCGCGAAGCGGCCTCGCGGAACTGCTCCGGCTTGCTGCCGAAGAGCTGCACCGCGATGTCGGGCTCCTCCTCGGCGGGAAGCACGAGCTCCCAGGTCTTCTGGCCGCCGCCGCGACCGCCGAAGTGGATGCCCGCGACGGAGACCATCTCAGTGTAGGCGAGGCCCGCGCCGCCGCGTCGCGCCATCAGGCGGTACGCCGAGTCCGTCACGCCGGCCATCGGCGCGAGCAGGTAGCGGGCGGCGGAGAGGCGGGCCGCAAGGTCGCCCCCGCGGGGAAGGGGGTCGACCTTCTCGCCCAGGCCAGCAGCCGGCGCCAGGGCGTCGAGCACCTGCGCCGGCGTGGCGTCCGCCCCGAGCGTGACGGCGCTCATTCGTCGTCCACCTTGAGCACGGCCAGGAAGGCCTCCTGCGGCACCTCCACCGAGCCGATGGACTTCATGCGCTTCTTGC
>NZ_JBJEHW010000074.1:0-18239 GCF_051876455.1 Parafannyhessea sp. | reverse complement strand
CCATGCTGGACTGGCTGCGCCAGGACGTGGGCCTCGTCCGCCGCATGGTGCCCCACCTGAGGCCGGGCACGCCCGCGCAGAACGCGCTGCTGCTCAAGATCATGGCGGAGCAGGGCTTCATGGCGGAGCTCGAGGTCGTCGCGGGTTGGCCGGGCGCCCTCGAGCCGAGGTCCGCCCGCGCCGCCATGGAGGCCGCCTCCGCCGCCGGCCACGCCGAGGCCGCGACCTGGCTCCTCGCGCGCATGCAGGGGGTACGGAAGGAGGCGGCTCCCAAGGCCGTGCACCTGGCCTCGGGTCCTGCCGACGTGCCAGCTGCGGCGCAATCGCGCCTCGCACCTGCGGAAACGCCGGGTTCTGCACCAGCCGCGACCCAAGCCTCGCACCCCGCGACCGACTCTGACCCGCACGCGGACGAGCGCGTCGCCCTCGCACGGCAGGTGCTCGGCCTCGCCCGCGGGCTCATCGTGGCGGACAACCCCTTCCTCGCGTCCGCGTTCGCGCGGCTGGACGCCGTGCCTCAGGAGGCGCCCGCGGAGCGGCCCCTCGCAACCAACGGCCGCGTAATAACGTTTGACGCCCACGCGATCGTGGGCGACTTCGCCCGCACGCGCCAGGCCCCCACGCACGACCTCATGCACGTGCTCGTGCACTGCATGATGCTCCACCCCTTCGTGTCCGGCTCCGTTGACGCATCCTGCTGGGACCTCGCCGCGGACGCCGTGGCGGAGGCCGTCACGGCCGAGGTGCTGGGCCCGCGCGAGGGAGACCGCGGCAGGCAGACGCAGGCCGTGATCGACCAGATGGAGTCCACGCTCGGCCATCGCATAACGGCGGAGCGCCTCTACCACGCCCTGCGCGGCGGCGCCTTCGCCAACGCGCGCGAGGACTGGGCGCGGCTCCTGCTGGTGGACGACCACGCCGCATGGCACCCCGAGTCCACGCCGGAGCAGCCGCAGTCCCAACCCGGCGGCGACTCCCGGGACGACGGCGCAGGTGGCGACGGTTCGGCCGGCGGCTCCAGCCAGCCCGGCACCCAGCAGCCCCAAGGCGAGCCCACGCCGCAGTCCGCAACCCAGCCCGCGGGCGAGAAGAACGGCTCCCCCACCCCTAGCGACGCCGCTACCAGCGACGACACCGGGGCCGCAACCCCGGACGCGCCCCTCGACCAGGAGGCAGCCGCGGAGCAAGGCGCCGCGTCCCTCTCGCCCGACCGGCGCGACGCACGCGAGGGCGCGCCGCAGCCCCAGGCGCCCGGCCAGCCGCAGGCGCCGCGCCTCACGCCCACGGAGCGCGAGCGCGCGGAGGAGGACTGGCGCCGCGAGGCCAAGTCGGTCCGCGTCAACCTGCAGACGCTCATGCGCGGGCGCGGCTCCAGGCTGGGGCGGCTCGTGGGCGAGCTCGAGGTGAGCGCGCACGAGCAGGTGGACTACCGCGACTTCCTGCGGCAGTTTGCCGTGCAGAGCGAGGAGCTGCACGTTTCCGACGACGAGTTCGACTACGTGTTCTACACGTACGGCCTCTCGCTCTACGGCGACATGCCGCTCATCGAGCCGCTCGAGTACCGCGACGAGAGGCGCATACGCGACTTCGTGATCGTGATCGACACGTCGAGCTCCGTCACGCTCGACGTGGTGCAGCAGTTCGTGGACGCCACGTTCGACGTGCTCACGAGCGAGTCGAGCTTCTCGCAGCGGGTGAACGTCCACATCATCCAGGCGGACCAGCGCGTCCAGAGCGACACCAAGATCTCCTCGCTCGCGGACCTGGACCGCTGGCGGCGCAACATCAAGCTCGTGGGCTTTGGCGGCACGGACTTCCGCCCCGCCTTCACCTACGTCAACGAGCTCCTGGCCGCCGGCGAGTTCGATGACCTGTCCGGCCTCATCTACTTCACGGACGGCTGGGGCATCTACCCCGACCGCATGCCGCCATACAAGACCACGTTCGTGTTCTACGACGAGGACCACCGCCCCGAGCTGGTGCCACCCTGGGCCATCCAGATCACGCTGCACCCGGGCGAGTTCGAGTCGATGTCGGTCTACTAGCCCGGCCGCACGGCCCGCCGCAAGCGCCGTGCTACCATCAACACACCAACCGAGGAGCGCCCATGGACATCAAGCAGGCAACCAGGCAGATCGAGGGCGCCGTGCGCGCCTACCTCAGCAAGGACGAGCACGGCATCTACCGCATCCCCACGCAGATGCAGCGTCCCATCATCATGATAGGTCCTCCGGGCATCGGCAAGACGGCCATCGTGAGCCAGGTCGCGAGCCGCCTGGGCGTCAACTTCGTGAGCTACTCCATCACGCACCACACGCGCCAGAGCGCGCTCGGCCTCCCCTACATCGCGCAGAGCGAGTACGGCGGCCGCACGTACAAGGTCAGCCGCTACACCATGAGCGAGATCATCGCGGCCACCTACGACGCGGTGGAGAGGACCGGCATCCCCGAGGGAATCCTCTTTTTGGACGAGGTCAACTGCGCGTCCGAGACGCTCATGCCCGCCATGCTGCAGTTCCTCCAGTACAAGACGTTTGGCCAGCACCGCCTGCCCGCCGGCTGGGTCATCGTGACGGCCGGCAACCCGCCCGAGTACAACCGCGCCGCGCGCGAGTTCGACCCCGCCATGATGGACCGCATGAAGCGCATCGACGTGGAGCCCAGCCTCGACGCGTGGATGGACTACGCGCTCTCCCATGGCATCCACCCCGCCATCAGCACCTACCTCACGAGCAAGCCCAAGAACTTCTACCGCGTGCGCGCCAGCGTGCGCGGCGCCCAGCTCGTGACGGCGCGCGGCTGGGAGGACCTCTCGCGCATGATCTGGGCCTACCGCCACGAGGGCATCCCCGTGGACCAGGACCTGGTGGCGCAGTACCTCCAGGACCGCGAGATCGCGGAGGACTTCAGCCTCTACCTCGAGCTCTTCAGCAAGTACGAGGACGACTACAAGGTCGACGGCATCCTCGCAGGAGACGCGGGCCAGGAGATCCTGGACCGTGCCCGCAACGCCCCCTTTGACGAGCGCATCGCCCTGGTGAACCTCATGCTGGACGCGCTCCTCACCTCCGCGCACGACGTCGACGCGCGGCAGGAGGCGCTGGCGCACGCCCGCGAGGACGTGGCCCAGGCCCGCGAGGAGCTGGCCGGCACGCCCACGGCTGCCGTGGCGGCGGGCGAGCGGGTCTGCGCCGCGGCCCAGAGGGCCTCCAAGGACGCACGTGCCGAGGGGACCGCGGACACCCGCCGCCAGACCACGCTCGCGGAGCGCGCGGAGCTCCTGGACGAGGTGCGCGCCGCCCTCACACGCTGGGCGATGGACGCCTCCGCCGCGGCGGACGGCGACGGGCTCGCCGTGGCGACGGCCGCGCTCGACGCACGCGGGGACGCGCTGGCACAGCTCCAGGAGGGGCTCGCCGGCAGGCTCGACAACGCCCTGGGCTTCCTGGACGACGCCTTTGGCCGCGACGGGCAGGAGCTCGTGGTCTTCGTGACGCACCTCGCCGTTGACCCGGCGTTCATGCGCTTCGCCTCCGAGCACGCCTCGAGCCTCCTGGCCGAGCACGGCCAGGCGCTCATGTTCCACGAGCGCGGGCTCGACCTGCTCAAGGAGGCGGACAGGCTCAAGTAGCGCGGGCGAGAAGGACGACCCCGTGGCCCAAGGCGCGGCCACGGGCGCGGGGGCGCGTCCTTCTCGCGGGGGCGCGTCCTTCTCGCCTAGTCGACGCTCTTGAGGGACTCGACCATGTCCACGCGGTCGAGGCGCGGCCTCATGAGCAGGAGGATCGCAACCGTGAAGGCCATGGCGAGGGCGAAGGAGAGCGCGAAGCTCGCGGGGTGGATGACCCGGCCGAACATGACGTAGTCGACCTCGGCCGTGGTGATGACGAAGCGCTCGAGCCACGAGCCCAGAAGCATGCCCAACGCGTCGCCCAGCAGCGCGATGATCACGATCTCGCGGTAGACGTAGGCGTGGACCTCGCGCCGCGTGAAGCCGAGCACGCGCAGGCTCGCGATCTCGCGCACGCGCTCCGACACGTTGATGTTGGTGAGGTTGTACAGCACGATGAACGCCAGCGCGCCCGCGCTCACGATGAGCACCACCACGACCATGTTCACGACGGAGAGCGTATGACGGTACGTGTTGATGGTCTGGCGCGTGAAGCTGACCGTGGAGACGCCGGAGAGCTTGTGCAGGGCGTCGGACACGCGCGACTCCGCCTTGGAGCCGCCGCTCACGCGCGCGTACACCGTGAGGAAGGACGGGTCGGAGCCCATGGCGCGCCGCCAGGCCCGCCTGCCCACGTACACGTAGTTGCCCACGTAGTTCTCCGCCACGGCGTCCACCTTGAGCCGCACGCCCCTGCCCGTGGCGCTGCCCACGTCGTCCTGCTGGTACAGGACGATGGTGTCGCCCGCGCCTATGCCATAGAGGCTCGCGAGCTTCTCCGTCACGACGACGCTGTCCTGGCCGAACGTTATGGCCGTGCCCGACGTGCGGTCGCGCAGCGCGACGCCGGACGCGAGCCCGGAGGCCGACTGCGGCACGACCACGCTCACGCGCGTCTTGTCCGTCGCGGCCGAGGAGGCACCCGTGCCCTTGGCGAGCATGGTGTCCGTGTGCACGCGCACGACGCCGCTCGCGCTCCCCTTTGAGCGCAGGCATGCGACGGCGGCGTCCACGTCCGCCTGGCCCGAGCCGTCCCCCAGCGTGACCGTCGTGTTGTAGCGCACGATGGGACCGTACTGCCGGTCGATGATGTCCCAGATCGAGTCGTGCAGGCCAAAGCCCACGAGCAGCAGCGCGGAGCAGCCCGCGATGCCCGCGAGCGTCATGAGGAGCCGACGCTTGTAGCGGAAGAGGTTGCGGAACGTGACCTTCCACGAGAAGGACAGCCTCCGCCACAGCGGGCGGACGCGCTCAAGCAGGATGCGCTTGCCCGCCTTGGGCGCGCGCGGGCGCAGGAGCGCGGCGGGCGCCTCAGCCAGGCTCGCGGCCACGGCCAGAAGCGTCGACGCGAGCGTGACGCCCACGCCCAGGCCGCCCGCCGCGAGCGCCGTGCCCGCGTCGATCGGGAGCGGGAACGAGAGCGTGGGCACCACGTAGATGACGGAGTACGCGTCCATCACGATGCGCGGCAGGACCTGCGTGAGCACGCAGATGCCCAGGACGGCGCCGAGCCCGCTCGCGAGCAGCGCGTACGTGAGGTACATGGCCGCGATGCGCCCCTTGCCGTAGCCCAGGGCCTTGTGCGTGCCGATGCGCTGGCGGTCGTCGTCCACGATGCGCGTCATGGTGGTGAGCGCGACCAACGCGGCCACCAGGAAGAACATGGCCGGGAACACCGTCGCGATGCGGTCGAGGCGCTCCGTGTCGGCCTCGTAGGTCGCGGCGCCCTCGCTCTGGCTGCGGTCGAGCGTGTAGACGCTGGGAGCGGACATGGCGTCAACCTGCTCCTGCGCGGCCGCGAGCTGCTGCTGCGCCGCGGAGAGGTCCGTGCTCGCGCCGGCCGAGGCGGCCTGCGCGGCCGCGGCCTGGGCCGCGGCCACCTGGGCGTCGAGCTTGGACTGCGCCTGGGACTTGAGCTCCGCGAGCCGGTCCTCGGCCAGGGAGCCCTCGATCTTCTCGACCCGCGCCTTGACCCTGTCGACCGCGGACTCGTACGCGGAGGAGCCGGACACGGCGGAACGCGCCGCGCCGACCGTGAGGTAGGCGTCCGTGTACGGGTAGTCCGCCGCAAAGGTGGAGGCCGTCACGAACGCGTACTGCCCGATCGTGCCCGACCCCAGCCGCGTGGAGCCAAAGGAGCCGGTGTAGGGGTAGTCGGGCGAGCTCACCGTTCCCACGACCCTGAGTTTTGTGGTCGAGAGGATCGTGCCCACGTCCTCGGACGCGGACACCACCTCGATGGTGCTGCCGACCTTGACCTTCTTGGTCGCGTCCGCGGAGACGACGCACTCCCCCGCCGCCTTGGGCCAGCGACCCGAGACGAGCCGCGCGCGGTTGAGGTAGGAGGCCTTGGACGAGCTGACGGAGTAGGCCGACGTGGCCGTGGACGCGCGGGCGGCGTCGGCGTCCACGGACGTGACGCGCACCGCGACCTGGTCGCTTCCCAGCTTGCACACGACGTCCGCCGTGCGCGACGCCATGACCTGCGACACGCCCTTCACATTGGAAAGGCGCTCGACCTGGGCACTCGAGAGGCCCTTGGTCGACACGACGCGCAGGTCCCACAGCGTGGAGCCGTCGTACCAGCGGTCCGCCGCCGCGCGCATGTCCGGGCCGCACATCCGGAGGCCGGCGTAGAACCCGCAGCCCAGGGCCACGATGCCCATGATGGCGAGGAAGCGGCCGAGGGAGTCGCGGATGCTCCTGAGGAGCTCCTTCGTGTACGCGGAGCGCGCCATGGGCTACCACTCCACCTGGGAGGCATCGCTGGGATGGTCGTTCTTCTCGACGGAGGCGGCACGACCCTCGCGCACGTGGATGACGCGGTCAGCCATCTGCGTGAACGCCAGGTTGTGGGTCACGATCACGACGGTGCGGCCGCCGGCCTTGCAGCTGTCCTGCAGGAGCGAGAGGATCTGCTTTCCCGTGCGGTAGTCGAGCGCGCCCGTGGGCTCGTCGCACAGCAGGAGCTTGGGGTTCTTGGCGAGCGCGCGGGCGATGGCCACGCGCTGCTGCTCGCCGCCGGAGAGCTGCGCCGGGAAGTTGTCGAGCCGGTCGGCGAGCCCCACCTGCGCAAGCACGTCCGCGGCGGGCAGCGGGTCGCGGCAGATCTGGCTCGCGAGCTCCACGTTCTCGAGCGCGGTCAGGTTCTGCACGAGGTTGTAGAACTGGAACACGAAGCCGATGTCGTGCCGGCGGTACTGCGTGAGCTCGCGCTCGCCCATGCCGCTCACGAGCTGGCCGTCGAGCCGGATCGTGCCCGACGTGCAGGAGTCCATCCCTCCCAGCAGGTTGAGCACCGTGGTCTTGCCGGCGCCCGAGGGTCCCACGATGACGGCAAGCTCGCCCTTCTCTATCGAGAAGGTCATGCCGTCGAGGGCCCGGACCTCGACCTCGCCCGTGCGGTAGACCTTGCTGACGTCCTCGAACTCCACGTAAGACATGGCGCACCCCCTGCGCGCATTGTCCCACGCACAGGGGGTGGCCTCAATCATGGTTCAACGGACGGTACGAAACGGGGGCGTCGCGGCTCGGGTGACGGGACGGCGGCTCGCTACGCGCCGCGCTCGGCGGCCTTGCGCGCCTTGCGGGCGTCGCGGCGCTGCGTGAGCCCCATGTAGAACAGGGCGACGCCCACGAGCAGGCCCACGGTCAGCACCATCATGCCGGCGATGGACGGGAAGGTGTTGGAGAGGTAGAGCGCAAAGCTCGCGACCACGACGACGATGCCGAGCAGCATGAAGAGGCCTGCGTGGCCCTTGCCGGACGCCTGCTGGGGGGTTGCGCCGAACTCGGCCCTCACGCCGCTGTCCGCGGCCTCGGTGGCGCGCAGGAAGGAGGGCTCCTCTCCCCACTCCGCGGCGTTGGCCACGTCCTCGCAGAGCTGCGCGACGCCGCCCTCGTGCAGGCCCTTGAGGTGCGACTTCGCGGCGGACCAGGCCGCCTTGGACGCGTCCGTGGTCGCGACGGAGGCGGGCACGGCGGAGAGGAGCTCCGCATCGGCCGTCGCGCCGCCAAGGACCAGCACCTCGCTGCGGCTCACGCCCAGCCTGTCCATGAGCTCGCGGGCGCCGTCCGCACGTGTGGTCGCGCGCGTCGGGAGGATCATCCCGTCCGCGACGAGCTCGGCACCGTTCCTGAGCACGGCATTCTGCAGGCAGGACTCGTCGCCGCCAAGGAGTTCGAGCGCGTCGGCGCGGCCGCGCGCGCTCATCGGCGCGAGGCGGATGCCCGCATGCAGCACCTTGTGGAGTTGTGCGATCGTCTGGCGGTCGAGCGGGCGGCCGTCGCGGGTCCCGAGTGCATGGTCCATGTCAACGAGTACGAGCCTAATCAAGCGGAAGCCTTCCTCTTGGGTCCAATGCCTGGGGATATCGTTCCCCAAATGATGACATCATCCCTCAAGACGGCGTACCGCACAGACATCTGCAGAAAAGAGGCATCAACGGACGGGCGAACCGCGCACCACAAGTCACGGGAGCCGTGCGGCACGACGACCGCCTCGGGCTACAACTTTTTTCGTGCCTCGTGTAGTTCATTGGGGTTTGAGTGTGCTTTGGGAGGGGCATCAAGACGCCTTGCGACCTCTCAAACGCCAGACCATGTCTAAAACGCATGTATACGTTGTTCATCGTATGGCTCTGAATGGGCTGCATACGCTTCGAGTACGCCACACCTGGGTTTTGCGGTCGAAAACCACACTCAAACCCCCTTCCGTTACACAGGGGCCGAAATAAGTTCGCTAACGCGCAGCCGTGGTACCGTCCGGGCCGGCCCCGCACTCGTCGGACCCGTCGTCGTCCCACGTCTTGGGCAGTTCGTACTCCCCGCGCCGCAGGACTTCCTCCTCGCGCTCGCGCAGCAGCTGGCGGTAGCCGGGCAGCGGGTCAAACGGGATGAAGATCTTCGCGCGCTCTGACATCGGCATGTGGGGGCGCGCCACCACGTGCCTGCCGCCCGCGCCCGGCCTAGCGTTACTCCCCACTCCTGTGGCCCCCAATCTGGCCGTTGCGCTCGACCTGCGTTGCCTCGGGAAGGAGGTCGATGCCCTTGAGCAGCGAGTTCTTGCCAAACTTGTGCTTGATGGCGCTGATGGCCTCCTGGCGGCGGCGCTCGCGCTCGAGCCTGGCACCGTCCTCGAAGAGCCCCATCTGCACGCCGCTGCCCTCGGGTGCCACGCCGCCCAGCGACATCGTGAGCCGGTGGATGGGCCGGTCCGGGTCGGCGACCTGCCCGTAGAGCTCGACCACGGCGCGCAGGATCTCGGCCCGCGAGTTCGTGGGCGTCTCGAAGCGCGCGGACCCCGCCGTTGAGAACTCGCCCCAGCGTGCGCGCATGCCGTGCTCCCCCGCGCGCCCCTCGGCTGCGCCCGAGGCCATCTGCCTGCGGAGCTCGCCTTTCTCGCCCGCCGTGAGCTTGTAGCCCACCATGAGCGAGACGCCCGTCGCCACGAGCCCCTGCTCCACGAGCTTGAGCGCCAGGTCGTCCGCCATCTCCTTCGCGACCACCAGGCCACCCGCGTGGTCCTTGTCGCACCCCAGCACCTGGCCGGATGAGAGCGACTTGTCCTTGGATCGGTACGCCTTGATGTCCGCTATGGTCACGGGCTCGCGTCCCCACGCGTGGTCGATCAGGATCTCCGCGTCCACGCCGAACATGCGGTACAGAGGCTCCTGCGGGTACACCGCGAGCTGCCCCATCGTGTGGATGCCCAGCTCGGCCAGGCGCCGCGCGTAGCCGGGGCCTATGCGCCAGAAGTCCGTTATGGGCCGATGCGTCCAGAGCGTGTCGCGGTACGTCTGCTCGTCCAGCACGCCAAAGAAGTCCGGGCTGTGCTTGGCCGTGATGTCGAGCGCGACCTTGGCCAGGTACAGGTTGGTGCCCAGGCCGCACGTCGCGGGGATGCCCGTCGTGCGCACCACGTCCTCGCGGATGCGCTCGCCCAGCTCGCGCGCCGTGCAGCCGTACAGCCCCAGGTAGCCCGTCACGTCGATGAACGCCTCGTCGATGGAGTACACGTGCATGTCGTCGGGCGAGACGTAGCGCAGGTAGACGGAGTAGATGTCGGCCGAGCGCTCCATGTACAGGCGCATGCGCGGCGGCGCGATGATGTAGTCCATCCCCTCGGGGATCTCGAACAGCCGGCAGCGGTTGCGCACGCCCTTCGCCTTGAGCGAGGGCGAGACGGCCAGGCAGATCGTCTTCCTGCTTCGGGTGGCGTCCGCAACCACCAGGTCCGTCGTCATGGGGTCGAGCCCGCGCGCCACGCACTCCACGGAGGCGTAGAAGCTCTTGAGGTCGATCACCAGGTACTGCCTCTGGCGAGAAGGACGTGCCGTCCCTCCCGATGCGCCCGTCTCCAACGCCACGCTAGCCCTGGTAGACGATCTTCTGCTTCGTGGCCTCGACGGCCTCCTCGCCCAGGAAGTGGCGCACCAGCTGCAGGCCAAGCTCCACGGCGGTCCCGAGGCCCTTGCTGGTGGTCAGGTTGCCGTCCACCACCACGGCGTCCTGCAGCACCGTGGCGCCGTGCTCGGACAGCACGTGCTGGAAGTTGGGGTTGCTCGTGGCGTGCCTGCCCTCGAGGAGCCCCAGCTCCGCCAGGATGGAGGGCGCCGCGCAGATGGCCGCGACCTCGCGCCCGCTGCGCGCGAACTCGGTCACGGCCTTGCACAGCGGCTCGCACGCGCGGAGGTTCTTGGTGCCGGGCATGCCGCCGGGCAGCACCAGCATGTCGTAGTCGTCAAAGCTGAAGCCCTCGTCCGCGATGGTGGCATCGCACACCACCGTCACCTCGTGGCTCGAGGTCACGGCCAGGTTGCCCGTGACGGACACCTTGTCGCACGGGACGCCCGACCGGTACAGAAGATCCACCAGCACCAGGGCCTCGCACTCCTCGAGCCCGTCCGCGAAGAAGACCGCCACGCGCTTCTCGGTCGCCTGCCTGAACATGTGAGCCTCCCACTGCCCCGCGCGGGGCGTCGATTCCAGTCGTCCTGTCCTTCTCACACGAGCATAGCACCCGCCGCGGCGCGGCCGCCCGCGGGACGCCGTCCCCTACTCGCTTCGCAGCGACTCCACCGGGTCGTTCTTGCTCGCCTTGGTGGAGGGGATGAGCCCGCCCAGGAAGGTAAGGAGCACGCTGATGCCGATGAGCGCGAGCGCCGACTGCCAGGGAAGGATCATGATGTTCGCGATGTTCTTCCACTGCAGCACGAAGTGGTTCACGGGAACCTGCGCAACCAGCACCACCAGGATCGCGAACACGCCCGCGATGAGCCCCTCGATGATGGTCTCCGCGTTGAACACGTTGGCCACGTTGAGCTTGGAGGCGCCCATGGCGCGCAGCACGCCGATCTCCTTCTTGCGCTCCAGCACGGATATGTAGGTGATGATGCCGATCATGATCGAGCTCACCACCAGCGAGATGGACACGAAGGCGATGAGCACCATCGATATCATGTTCACGATGTCGGACACGGAGCTCATGAGCGAGCCCGCCACGTCGGAGTACTGGATCTTCTGGTCCGCGTGGCCCGCCGCGGCGCGCTTGGCGTTGTAGCGGTCGATGAACCTGAGGATGCCCTCCTTGTCGTCAAAGCTCTTGGGGTAGATCTTGACGGTCGAGGGGTCGGAGGCCACCGCGTAGCCCAGCTTGCTCAGGTTGTTGTCGTACGTGAGCTGGCTCGCGTTGACGTAGTTGTTGAGGAGCGAGCGCAGGTCCTCCTGCGTCATGTTCACGTGGATGGCGTTCTTGAAGGCCGTGGGGTCCACGGAGAAGCCGTTCTGCAGCGCGCTCGTGAGCGTGGACATCTTCTGCGATATCTGGCTCGATATCGTGCTGGCAAGCTGCGTCCCCATGGACTGCGTCGCGGCCTCCATCTGGGACTCCATCTGACTCGCGAGCTGCGTCGCCACGAGGGACGCGGCCTGCTGCATGAGGGAGTCCACCTGCCCGCGCACGTAGTCGGCCACGTAGGCCATGTACTTCTCGTACGTGTCGTTCACCGCGTTGAACGTGTCGTCGCCCAGGCTCTGGCGCAGGCCGTCCATGGCCTGCCTTGCGGCGTCCGTCTGCGCGTAGGCGTCCCACGAGTCGTCCGCACCGTCGGGCAGGGCCTGGCGCCACGCCACGTAGCCCGTCGCGAGCGTCGTGGCCGCCTGGGTCGCCGCGGTCTGCTGGTCGGGCGTGAGCTCGATCCCGCTCTGCTGCGCATAGGTCGAGAAGGGCGTGACGCCTGCCACGATGCGCTGCACGGTGTCCTCGCTCAGCATCGAGTCGATGGGCGAGGTGTCGATCTTCATGGCGGAGGGGTCGAAGCCGGAGCCGTCGAGGCTGAGGCCCGAGAGGTCTACCTGCCCCAGGCTCGCCGTGTCGACGGCCGAGGTGTTGATCGTGAACGCCTTCTTGAGGGCGTCCTGGTCCACCGTGAAGAGCTTGCTCATGTCGAAGCTTCCCGAGGACCTCTGCAGCTCCTCGAAGGTCTTGCCCGTGAACACGTCCACCTTGGGGTTGGCCAGCTGCTCGCGCACCACCTGGGAGGACGCCGCGCGCTGCATGAGCTCGCTCGTGAGGGCCGGCGTGTAGGCGACGCCCTCGCTCACGAGGGAGGTGCGCGACCCGCTCCTGGGCCTGATCACGCCTACGATCTTGAGCTTGATGCCGCCGGCGACCTTCTGCCTCAGGAAGTCCTGGTCGTCGCTCATGTCCGTCCAGGTGCCCTGCGAGGCGTTCTTCTGGTACAGGTCCGAGGGTGACAGCACGCTGAACGTCATGCCCAGCGCGTCGTCGTACGTGAACTTGCGCTTGTTGCCAGTGGGGACCTCCACCTTCTGGCCGCTCGTGGCCTCCTGCACCATGCGCTGCATGTCCTCCGTGTTGTAGAAGCCCAGGGAGTAGAGCGTGTAGTCGCTTATCGACCCCTTGCGGTCGAGCACGAGCACGGCCTCGTCGGCCGCCTTGGGCCAGCTGCCGCGCACCAGGGTCATGTTGTCCCTGAGGAGCGTCTGGTCGCTCACGAGCTGCGAGAAGGAGCTCGACGTGGAGGTCCCGCCCATGAGCATCGAGCCCATGGCCCCGCCGGAGAGCGTGCTCGCCACGTCGGACGGGTTGAGCCTGACCACCTTGCCGGAGTCCTCCGTCTTGAAGACCTGCGGCGTCACGTCGTAGTCGTACTCCACGGCGTTGGCGTTCTTCCTGACCTGGCCCATGTGCGCGTCCAGGTACCTCTTGAAGGACTTCAGGTCGTTGCTCTTGACCTGCGCGAACATGTCCGTCATGACGGAGCGCTGCCTGATGGTGGAGCCCTTGCCGGATGCGTCCTTCGCGCTGGCCGCGGAGGCGGACTCCTGCCCCATCGCCTTGCTCAGGTCGAAGCTGTTCTTCGTGATGCTCAGTGGGTAGCTCGAGAGCGCGCTCTCCTCCGTGCGCGCGATGTAGTTGTTGACGCCGTTGGAGAGCGCGAGGATCGCCGCGATGCCAATGATGCCGATCGACCCCGCAAAGGCCGTCATGAACGTGCGGCCCTTCTTGGTCATGAGGTTGTTAAACGAGAGCGCAAGCGCCGTCAGGAAGCTCATGGACGCCCGCTGTCTGCCCTTGGGGCGCCGTCCGCGGGCGCCCTCGGGCAAGTGGGACGCGTCCTTCTCGCCCGCGGGCACCGCCGTGGCGCCCGGCACCGTCGCGGTCGCGGCACCCGACCCCGCGGCCGCGAGCTCCGCCGGCTCGAGGGGCCGGCTGTCGCCCACCACGCGGCCGTCCTTCACGCGCACGATGCGCGTGGCGTAGTCCTGCGCGAGCTCCGGGTTGTGCGTGACCATGACCACCAGGCGGTCCTTGGAGACGTCCTTGAGGATGTCCATCACCTGGATGCCGGTCTGCGTGTCGAGGGCGCCCGTGGGCTCGTCGGCCAGCACGATGTCCGGGTCGTTCACCAGGGCGCGTGCGATGGCCACGCGCTGCATCTGCCCGCCGGAGAGCTGGCTCGGGTGCTTGCGCAGGTGGTCGCCCAGGCCCACGGCCTCGAGCGCCTCCGTGGCGCGCCGCTCGCGCTCCCTGCGACCCACGCCCGCGAGCGTGAGCGCCAGCTCAACGTTGGAGAGCACGGTCTGGTGCGGGATGAGGTTGTAGCTCTGGAACACGAAGCCCACGCGGTGGTTGCGGTAGGCGTCCCAGTCCTTGCCGGAGTAGTCCTTGGTCGAGGTGCCGTTGATCACGATCTCGCCCGAGTCAGCGTGGTCGAGCCCGCCCAGGATGTTGAGCATCGTGGTCTTGCCGGAACCCGACGGCCCCAGGATCGCCACGAACTCGCTGTCCCTGAAGGCAAGGCTCACGTCGTCGAGGGCGACCTGCGTGAAGTCGTCCGTCTTGTACGCCTTGCGAATGTGCCTGAGCTCGAGCATGCGCTTCCCTCCGTTTTCGACAGGGAAAGCTTACCCACGGCCACGCGCGGCGGCCGGCGGCGCGCCGCAGTTTCAGCCACGATTCACCTTGGCAACACACCGCCAAACCCGCGCGCAATAAAGGCGGGCGAGAGGGACGCGCCCCCTCGCCCGCCGCCGCATGCCAGGTTCAGCCGGATGCCGGCTACAGCCGCTCGGCCATGTCGAGCACGAGGCGCTCGGTCTTCTCCCACCCTATGCAGGCGTCCGTGATCGACTTGCCGTACACGCCGCCGCCCACGGGCTGGTTGCCGTCCTCGATGTAGGACTCCACCATGAAGCCGCGGAAGATCCTCGCGATGTCCGCAGAGCGGCTCACGGAGTCGAGCACCTCGTTCACGATGCGCGGCTGCTCCATCGGGCGCTTGCCCGAGTTGTCGTGGTTGCAGTCGATCAGCACGGCCGGGTTCTCGTACTTGCCGTGCAGGTAGGCCGTAGCGAGGCGCTCCAGGTACTCGTAGTGGTAGTTGGGATAGTTGATGCCGTCGAGCCCCACGTAGCCGCGCAGCAGCGCGTGCGCGAGGGGGTTGCCCGTGGTGTGGACCTCCCAGTTGCGGAAGATGAAGTCCTGCGGGGCCTGCGCCGCGTAGATCGAGTTGAGCATGACCGCGGTGGAGCCGCCGGTGGGGTTCTTCATGCCCACGGGCACGGGGATGCCGCTCGCCACCAGGCGGTGCTCCTGGTTCTCCACGGAGCGCGCGCCCACGGCCACGTAGCCAAGGAGGTCGACCAGGTACTGGTAGTTGCTGGGATAGAGCATCTCGTCCGCCGTGAACATGCCCGTCTCCTCCACCACTCGCAGGTGCATGTGGCGGATGGCCTTCACGCCCTCCAGCAGGTCGGGCGCGCCCTCGGGGTCCGGGTTGTGCAGGAGCCCCTTGTAGCCGGTGCCCTTGGTGCGGGGCTTGTTGGTGTACACGCGCGGGATCACGAGGATCTTCTCGCTCACGCGTTCCGCCAGCGCCGCGAGCCGCGTGACGTAGTCGAGCACGGAGTCCTCGCGGTCGGCCGAGCAGGGGCCTATGACCAGCAGGATGCGGCTGTCCTCGCCGCGGATGATGGAGGCCACCTGGGCGTCAAACGCCGGCTTCGCCTTGGCCATCCCGGGCGATAGGGGCATCGCCTCGCGGATCTCCATCGGTATGGGCAGGCGGCGCTTGAACTCCATCGACATGCGTTTCTCCTCCAGGGTCCTGTCGTGCGCCCGGGCGGGCGCGGCTTCCGCCGTGCGGCGGTGTTGCGATTGTCCCACGAAAGCGCCGCCGCTTTCTGTCCGGCAGGTTAACTTTTCCAACGCGCCCCGCGGGAATGGGGGCCTTTTGCGCAGCGCGGGAATCCCCCGCAGCACAACGGGTACGATACAAGGGTCACACACCGCACCAACCACGACCAAGGGAGGAAAACAATGGCCTGCACCACCCTGCTTGTCGGCAAGGATGCGAGCTACGACGGCTCGACCATCATCGCCAGGAACGAGGACTCCCCCGGCGGCGTCTTCACGCCCAAGAAGTTCGTCGTCATCAAGCCCGAGGACCAGCCGCGCCACTACCGCTCCGTCCTGAGCCACGTCGAGTTCGACCTTCCGGACGACCCGATGCGCTACACCTCCGTTCCCGACGCCACCCCCAAGGACGGCATCTGGGCCGAGGCCGGCGTCAACACCGCCAACGTCGCCATGAGCGCGACGGAGACCCTCACCTCCAACGAGCGCGTCCTGGGCGCCGACCCGCTGGTCGAGCTCGTCAAGGCCAAGGGCGCCCCCGGCGAGGACGGCTACGTGCCCGAGGTCCCGGGCGGCATCGGCGAGGAGGACATGGTCACGATCGTGCTCCCCTACGCCAGGTCCGCGCGCGAGGGCGTGGAGCTCATGGGCTCCTACCTGCAGAAGTACGGCACGTACGAAATGAACGGCATCGCGTTCAGCGACGTGGACGAGATCTGGTGGATGGAGACCGTTGGCGGCCACCACTGGATCGCCAAGCGCGTGCCCGACGACTGCTACGTCACCATGCCCAACCAGCTCGGCATCGACGAGTTCGACCTCACAGACGCCCTGGGCGAGAAGATCGACCACATGTGCTCGCCGGACCTCGCGGAGTGGATGGACGCCAACCACCTCGACCTCACGCTCGACGTGGTCGACCTGGGCGACGACGAGGAGGACGAGGACTGGCCCGACGCCAACCACCGCTTCTTCAACCCGCGCGACGCCTTTGGCAGCCACAGCGACTCCGACCACGTCTACAACACGCCGCGCGCCTGGGCAATGCACCGCTTCCTGAGCCCCAACCTCGGCTGGGACGACCCCAACGCGGGCTGGAACCCCGAGGACGACGACATCCCCTGGTGCATGGAGCCGCCCCGCAAGCTCACGATCGAGGACGTCAAGTACGCGCTCTCGCTCCACTACCAGGGCACGCCGTACGACCCGTACGGCGCCCGCGGCGACGCCTCCACGCGCGGCACCTACCGCCCCATCGGCATCAACCGCAACGGCCAGCTCGCCGTGCTGCAGATCCGCCCGTACGAGCCCGAGGCCTGCCGCGCCGTCCAGTGGATGGCCTACGGCAGCAACGCCTTCAACACGCTCGTGCCGTTCTTCGCAAACGTCGACACCACGCCGGAGTACCTGGCCAACACGACGCCGCACGTCACGACGGAGAGCTTCTACTGGGCAAACCGCCTCATCGCAGCCATGGCCGACGCGCACTACAACAGCTGCTCGCGCCACATCGAGCACTACAACGAGGCCGTCACGTCCAAGGGCCACGCCGCCATCGCCGCGACGGACGCCAAGGTCGACGGCAGATCCGGCAAGGCGCTCTCCTATGAGGAGGCCACGCCCGTGCTCGAGGAGGCCAACGAGTCCATCGCCGCGATGCTGAGGGAGCAGACCGACGAGACGCTCGCCAACGTCCTTCTCACCGCGAGCCTCGGCATGAAGAACGCCTTCGCGCTGAGCGACCACTAGCGGGGGGCACGACAGACGCAGCAAGTCGGGGGCCGCGCGCGCAACGCGGCCCCCATTCCACGGGAGGCAGGACACATGGGAGAGGGACGGTCGGGCGCGCCCCGCAAGCCGTACTTTCTGGACGAGGGCCGCGAGCGCGCCTACCGCTCGCTCGTGCGCGCCGTCACCAACCTGGGCTACCCCGAGGAGTTCGCCTACGTCATGTCCGGCGAGCTCCGCTCGGAGGGCGCCATGCGCAGGCTCACGTCCTACCTCGTGAACGCGCGGCCCGCGAGCCCGGAGGAGGTCGTGGACGAGATGCTGGCCATCGTCCAGAGCCGCGACGCCTGGGTGGAGCACCAGATGCGCGAGCAGAGCAACGCGCGCCTCACGCAGTGGTACAACCGCCCGGACCGCCCGGACCCGGAGCCCGGCGACGCGGACGGATCGGACGAGGGCCCGGCCGCGGAGGGCGGCTCGTGGCAGGGCGGGCCGGAGGGCCCGGGCCTCTAGCGGCACAAACCGAAGGCAATTTCACTGGGAGAAGAGCATGGCACAGGAAACCAAGGTCAGGGCGGGTGCGGACGCGCCCCAGTACAGCACGGGAGAGGAGATCGCCAACTCCGTGAGCCACGGGGTGGGCGCGCTGCTCTCGATCGCGGCGCTCGTCCTTCTCATCGTGCGGGCGGTCCAGCACGGGGGCGGGGTGCACCTGTTCGCGGCACTCTTCATGGGCATATCGCTCGTGCTCGAGTTCCTGTTCTCCACCCTGTACCACGCGCTGCGCCCCCGCAAGGCCAAGGCCGTGTTCCGCGTGTTCGACCACAGCGCCATCTACCTGCTCATCGCGGGGAGCTACGCGCCGTTCTCGTTCATCACGCTGCGCGACCACGGCGGCGTGGCGCTCGGCATCTCGGTCATGGTCGTCTGCGCGCTGGGCATCGTCGCGGAGTGCTTCCTGCGCGAACGCCAGCCCAAGTGGCTCTCGGCCGTCATCTACCTGGCGCTGGGCTGGCTCGTGATCTTCCACATCGCGGACATCTTCAGGCTGCTGCCCACGCCCGCCTTCGCCCTGCTGCTCGCGGGCGGGCTCAGCTACACCGTGGGCTGCGTGTTCTACGTGATCAAGAGGGTGCCGTACTTCCACTTTATCTGGCACCTCTTCGTGCTCGCGGGCGC
>NZ_JBJEHW010000073.1:0-3865 GCF_051876455.1 Parafannyhessea sp. | reverse complement strand
GGGTCGATCTGCCAGCCCCAGGCGCTCTTCTGCAGATAGGGGTTGTCCACCATATGGACACTGCTCTGGGAGGTGCTCGCGCTGATGTCCTTCCGGTGCGCGTGGTCGACCACGTTGCTCATGTAGTAGGTAAGCCCGATGTAATCGCAGGTACCCGCCCGCAAGGCCACAAGGTCCTCATCCGTGATGTCGAGGTCCCAACCGCGGCGCTCAAAGAGCTTGCGCGCATAGTTTGGGTACTCCCCGCGGCACATGACGTCGGTAAAGAACAGCGTGCTATGAAGGGCATCGCTGGCGAGAAGAACGTCCTCGGGGTGGCAGCTCAACGGGTACACGACATCTGCCGCGACGCAGCAGCCCACCATGATGCTGGGGTCGACCTCGTGCGCTATCGCGACTACCTTTGCCGCGGACACGAACTCGTAGTGCGCCGCCTGATACATCGTGCGCTCTGGATCGTCTTCAGCGCTCAGGCGCACGGCGGAGTTGGTCCAGCCATACAGGTCGTTGCTCGTATTGAACTGGTTGTTGATCTCGTTCCAGGTGAGCCAGTAACGCACGACACCGTGCCACCTGCGAATGCAGAACTCCGCAAAGCGCTCGAACTTCTGGGCGTTCTCGCGCACGGCCATGCCGCCGCTCCTCGCGATGGCCAGCGGGATCTCGAAGTGGGACAGCGTCACGACGGGCTCCATGCCATGCTCGCGCATGCACGCGAACAGGTCGTCGTAGTATGCGACGCCCGCGGCCAGCGGCTCCGTCTCGTCGCCGGTGGGGAAAAGGCGCGTCCACGCGATGGACGTGCGCAGCGCCTTGAAGCCCATCTGAGCGAGGAGCGCAATGTCCTCGCGGTACGTGTGGTAGAAGTCGATCGCCTTGTGCGTGGGGTAGTACTCCCCCGCCTCGATTCCCTCGGTTATCTTGCGGGGCTTGTCCGCGGAGCCGAGCGTAATCACGTCGGCGATGCTCGGCCCCTTGCCGCCCTCGTCCCAGGCACCCTCCACCTGGTGGGCGGCAATCGCGCCACCCCAGAGGAAGTCATCTTGCAGCATGCGCGCTCCTCTCGTCTGCTTACACAGGCGATGGTAGGGTGCGCAATGCTTGGCACACGGGCTGGCGGCGAGAATTGGCGCAATGCTTCGAAACTTTGCTGGTAAGGGATGCCAAAATCCTGACGCATTGCGTCAGACAATCTGGCTGAAGGCACGAGGCAACTTACTATCCTCGGTTTGCATCCTCGCCAGAGGAGGAACGGTCGAGCTCGCGGTAGTACAGATCGTAATAGTGCTGGTTGATCTGGTACACGTAGTCGCTGTCCTTGCTGAAGGTCATAACGAAGAGGATGTCGAACAGGTACTTGAGAGACGCGTCAAATACCACGTCGCCAAACTTGTCAAACTCGTTGTGATAGAAGCCCCGCAACACGTATGTGGACTGACGGGCCAACGCGCTTTCCGGCTTCGCCGTGACCGCAACGGTCACAAGCCCCCTCCGGGCCATCTCGCGGCTGGCTGCAACAAGCGCCCGATCCGTTCCAGAGCGACTGATAAGGAACGCAAGGTGCTCGGTTGACGCGTAGAGCGAGAAGTACTCCGTCCGGTCCAGATCCTGGTACACGTTTGCCAGATGCCCCGTGAGCATGAGGTTGTGCGCGGCGTAGGAGGCGAGGGTAGCATTGGTGTCGAACGCGAAGAAGTCAACGCAGGGGTGGTCGTGAATCTCCTGCGCGATGCGCTCCACCACCTCGGGGTCGAGCTTCTCTTTGGTCTCCGCGATTACTTGCCGCTCGAGGGTCTCCATCTTGGCCATGGCCGTTATGGCGCGCTCGCCGCTTGCGATCATGGTGTTGGCGGGACTCATGCGCTTGAGGTCGCTGACCAGGTTGACCTTGAAGTCGTTGTAGTTCTCGAAGCCGAGCTTGTGGCAGAAACGAAGCACCGCGGACCCCGAGGTCAACGCGCGACGGCCAAGCTCCCTGGCCGAGATTCGCGAGGCTTCCACCGGATGCGCCAGCACATACTCGGCAATGAGCTGCTCCGTCTGCGTGAGGTGCTTGTCATTACGCAGCTTAGACTCTAGGTCCATGGTTCGCCTCCATCGCAAGCTGGTGCCGAGCATGTGACAGCAGGAATGCCGTTCTTCCACATGATAAGTCGTGGGGTAGCGTCTGAGGAGTTGGCTATCGCATTTCAATCCCGCGGTTCAGATAACCGCGCGGTTTTACCGACATGGCAAGGGCGCCCCGGGGAATCTGCCCGAGGCGCCCTGTGCGTGCTAGGCCGTGCCATGCGAATGCGAATCAAACTTTGTAGTTACGCCGCAGCCGCGGAGGTTGTTCTTCTCCCCCGCTGCTATACCTGCGCGACAACGCCCGTGACCTCCTGCGAGCGGGTCTCCATGAGCTGCAACAGCTCGGACAGGTAGATCAGGTCCATGCGATAGACCAGGTCGGGGGACGGATCGAGGCGGCTGGCGGCGCCGTCGTGGCTGGAGAACGTGCCCTCCAGGAGGCGCAGCTCCCAGACGAGGCCCTCGCGCACCGCCATCATTTCCTGGTACGTCATGCCGTCAAGCTCGTCGATAAAGACCTCGGGTGCCATCATGCTCATCGTGTCCTCCAATCCTTGCACGTGACTGCCACTACCTTGCGCCGCTGGGGGCGGCCCGGGATCAGGGGCGCACGCCCGGACCTCCCGCGCCGCGGCCGTCGCGGCCGCCGGGGCCATCAGGACCGCCGGGGCCGGCGAATCCCTCTGTGTTATGTCAATAGTTCTTGAGCGAATTTCGCATCGGGATTTGAGCGGATTTCTCACCTGACTTGAGCGGGCCCTGCGCAATTCTCGCCGGGCCCGCCCCGCGCCGCTCAGGGCGCGGCCGCCGGCACGCCTACTCCGCGACGCCCCCGCCCGGGGACATGAGCGCGTGCCTCACGCGGTAGGACTCGCCCCTGAACTGGAGGAGCCTGCCGTGGTGGACGACGCGGTCGATCACGGCCGCGGCCATCTGGTCGTCTCCGAAGACGGACCCCCACCTCGAGAACTCCAGGTTGGTCGTGAAGACGACGGACTGCGTCTCGTAGGCCTGCGAGACCACCTGGAAGAGCAGCCTGGCGCCGTCGACGTCGAGCGGGAGGAACCCCAGCTCGTCGACGACCAGCAGCTCGGCGCGGCCGACCTGGGCGAGCTCGCGGTCGAGCCTGCCCTCGTCGCGGGCCCGGCGCAGCCTGCCGACGAGCGACGAGGCGGTGAAGAAGCGCGCGGCCCGCGCCGACTGGCACGCCAGCACGCAGAGCGCCTCGGCCATGTGGGTCTTGCCCGTGCCGACGTCGCCCATGAGCACGAGGTCCTCGCGGTCGCCCAGGAACGACAGCGAGAGCAGGTCGTCCCTGCCGAAGCCGTCCGGCCAGGACACGCACGACCAGTCGTAGCCCTCGAAGGTCTTGGCCTGCGGCAGGGCGCACCTCCTCAGCAGCTGCGCCCTCTTCGAGGCGTCCCTGCTCGCGCCCTCGGCCTCGAGGTAGCCGAGGAGGTACTCGACCTGCCTGGGCGTGCCCCTCCTGGCCCACTCCGCGAGCACGGACTTCGTGAGCGAGCACCTCTTGCCGGCCTCCACGACCGCGTCCGCCACGCACGCGCTACTCTGCATCCCGCGCCGCCTCCCCGAGGAAGCCGTCGTATACGGCGAGGTCGGCCTGCCCCGGCTCGGGGCCGCCCGCGGCCACTCGCCTCGCGAGCGCGTCGCAGGACGCGTCGTCCGGGACCCTGCCGCCCGCGAAGATCCTCGCGGCCGCCTCGCGGGCGGCGCCGAAGCCGGAGTGCTCGGACGCCCTCCCTATCGCCCTGAGGGCCTTCCTCCTCCCGGCCTT
>NZ_JBJEHW010000072.1:0-18320 GCF_051876455.1 Parafannyhessea sp. | reverse complement strand
CTGACCAGCGCGGACGTGGCCGCGTCGCCCTCGAACCTCAGGAGCGCGGCCTCGATCGCCACCCAGAGCACGCGGGGCGCCGCCTCCGCGAAGAGCGACTGCTGGCCCTTCCTGGGAGCCTCCCGCTCGAGCGCCGCCGCGGCCCACGTGCCGCCCGCGACCGCCTTGTCCAGGCCCTTCTCGGCCGCGTCGCCCTCGAGGCGGTCCACCTTGGCGAGCGTGGGCGTGGGCGCCGCCTCCGCGGCGGCACCCTCGCCCTCCAGGCGCACGAGGCGCTGAGTCATGCCCGTGAAGCCCAGGGCCGAGAACGCCTTCGTGACCTCGGCGGGGTCGAAGGTCGGGAACTTGGCGTCCTTGAGGTCGAGGTCGATGGGGGCGTCCGTGCGGATCGTGGCGACCTTGCGGCTCAGCAGCGCGTCGTCCACATGGGCGCGGAGGTTCTCGCCCATCTTGCCCTTGACCTCGTCCGCGTGCGCGATCACGTTGTCCAGGTCGCCGTACTGCACGATGAGCGCGGCCGCCTTCTTGGGGCCGATGCCGGGTACGCCGGGGATGTTGTCCGAGCTGTCGCCCTTGAGGCCGTAGAAGTCCGGCACGAGCTTGGGCGTGATGCCGTGGTAGAGGTCGTCCACGCTCTCCGGCGTCATGATCGACACGTCGGACACGCCCTTCTTGGTGGCAACGATCTTCACGTGGTCCGTCGCGAGCTGGTACATGTCGCGGTCGCCCGTGAAGAGCAGCATCTCGTAGCCCTCGGCCTCGCCGCGGCGCGCGAGCGTGCCCAGGATGTCGTCGCCCTCCCAGCCCTGGAGCTCCACCACGGGCACGTCGAGCGCGCGCAGCAGGTCCTTCACCATGGGGAACTGCTCGTGCAGCGCCGGGTCCATGGGAGGCCGCTGCGCCTTGTACTGCGGGAGCATGTCGATCCTGACCTGCGGCTTGCCCTTGTCGAACGCGCAGATGACGCCATCGGGCGAGAAGGACTCCACAAGCTTGATGAACATGTTGAAGAAGCCGAAGAGCGCGTTGGTGGCGCGGCCGTCCGGTGCCGTCATGGGCTGGCGGATGGCGTGGAACGCCCTGTGCATGAGCGAGTTGCCGTCGATCACGGCTATGGTCCTGGACGCCCTCTTGCTTGCGTCCTCCACGGTTTCTGGCATGTGAGCCTCCTTGCGCTCAAGCTTCGGCCTTGCTGCCCCCTGATTGTATACGCCCCGCCGGACGCGAACGGCAACGCCACACATTGCGCGGAGGCGCGGGACCTAGCCCAGGAGCGCCTTCAGGCCGATGAGGATGAGCACGCAGCCGCCCACGACCTCGGCGCGGTCGCCCAGGATGTGGCCGAGCTTGTGTCCCACGAAGAGCGCGACCACGCAGCACGCGGCGGTGGTGACGCCAATGACGCTGACGGCGAACCAGAGGTTGACCGCCTGCGCGCGCAGGCTCACGCCCACGGCGAACGCGTCGATCGCGGTGGCGACCGCCTGGAAGAGGAGCTGTCCCAGCGTGAGGCGGTGGGCCTTCTCGCCCGTGGGGCAGGCCTCCTCGCGCTCGGGGTGACGGATGGCCCCCACGCCCTCGCGCACCATGTTGCCGCCGATGATGCCCAGGATCACGAGGGTGACGATGCCCGCGTAGCGCTCGATCAGCGAGGCCGCGAGCCCGCCCAGGAAGTAGCCCAGAAGCGGCATGAGCGCCTGGAACGCGCCGAAGAACACGGGTTGCAGGGCGAGTCGGGAGCGGCGCTCCCCCGCATAGCAGAACGTGTTTGAGACGGTGACGGCAAACGCGTCCGCGGACAGCGCCAGGCCCAGGACCACGACCTCGAGGGGACTCATGCGGGCTACCTTCCGACCTGCCGCGGGATGCGGCGCCAAATTTGCAATTTTTCAAGTCTACACAAGATTGCGATGGCCAAGTCCGCGGATGGCAAAAACACCCTGCGCGCACAGCAAAATCGTGTAATCTATACACACTGCGTACTTACGCGCCACAAAACGTCAACTCACGGGAGCGCACATGCCTGCCCTGATCACTCATCACCTCTTTGGCGAGAAGGCCATGGACCTCATCCCCGAGGGCATCATCCGGGACGAGGAGGAGCTCCTCGCCTTCCTCCTGGGAAACCAGGGTCCCGACCCCTTCTTCGTCCGCTTCACGGCCACGCCCGAGAACTCCGTCGCCTGCCACCGCCTCGCGCGCGACATGCACGCGGGCAGGGTGCTCGCGGCGTTCTCCTCGCTCCGCGAGGGCGTGGCGCACCTCCCCCGCCACGACGAGGGCGTGGGTCGCGCCTTTGCGCTGGGCCTCCTGGGCCACTACCTGCTCGACAGCACGGCGCACCCCTTCATCTTTGCGCAGCAGGACGCCATCTGCGGCGCCGGCGTGGGGCTCGAGTCCATGGGGAGCGAGGTGCACGCCATCATCGAGAGCGACCTCGACACCTGGATGCTCTGGAGCATGCGCCGCCAGACCGTGGCGGAGGTCCCCACGGCAAGCCTCCTCGCACGGACCGAGAGGATCGACCGCGTGGGCGGGGCGCTCTTCTCGCTCATCGCGCTGCAGACGTTTGGCCTGAAGATCTCGCCCGAGCAGTACGCGGGCGCCACGCGCGACTACGCCACGTTCTACCGCGCCATCGAGCCCCTCGGATCCAAAAAGAGCGCGGCCGTGGTCTCCATCGAGCACCTCTTCAGCTCGCACGCCATGGCGGAATGCATGGCGCACCGCACGGACCCCGTGGACGAGTGCGCCTCAGCCAACCTCTCGCACCACCGCTGGAGCGACCCCGCAACGGGCGCCTCGCACGACGAGAGCTTCCCCGACCTCTTCTTCCTCGCGCTGGACAGGTGGAAGCGCTGCGCCGAGCGCTTCATGCGCGGCGACTTTGGCGCCCTGCGCGCGGACTTCGCCGGCCTCAACTACGACGGCGTCCCCGAGACCGCCTAGAGGCGCTCTCCACGTCCCCGCCGGCATCGCCGGCCTCGCCCTCCATCCGCTCCATCCGCGCGAAGTACTCGGCAGACGAGAAGCGCCTGCCCTGCCGGTGGATGGCGCGCCTCTCGTCGTGGAAGTGGCTCTGGCGCTCGTGGAAGACGGCCATGTGGTGACGCATGACCTCGTCGAGCGGCGCCTCGTGGTGCGCGAGCTCGTGTGCGGCCTCGATCGGGTCGGCCTCGTCCACCACGCGCACGAACGACGTGACCACGGGTATGAAGAGCACGGTGAGCGCCGCCGAGGTGACGAGCACCGATGCCGCGGTCGCGGAGAGCACGCCGTTGTCCTGCGCGATCCCCGTGATGGCCACGATGAGCGGCAGCGCCATGGTGCAGTAGGCGGAGGTTGAGAAGACCTCGCGCCAGCTCATGACCCGCGTGCTTGGGTCGATGTGGAGCGAGACCGCGACCACGAGGCCGCGCACGACGACGAGCGCCAGGATGAAGCCGAAGAGCAGCGGCAGGTCCCTCGTGGCGGCCGCGAGGTCGAGGCTCGCGCCCGACACCACGAAGAACACCGGCTGGAAGAACCCGTTGGAGAGCACGTCGATCTTGCCCTCGAGCGCCTCGTTCCCCTCCGGGAAGAGCGCCCGCAGGATGAAGCCGGAGGCAAAGGCGCCGAGCGCCGCGTCGAACTGGAACACGACGGTGGCGAGCAGCAGGAAGACGAGCAGGAGCGACACGACCCTCATGAGCGGCTGGCTCGAGCTGCCCGCGTTCTCCACGAGGAAGCGCCAGAAGCGGGCGCCAGCGTTTCTTGCCCGCGACGTGAAGAAGTACACGGCCAGGCAGACGAGCACGAAGCTCACGAGCAGCACCCCCGTCCGCCTGACGGAGCGCGACGACAGCAGGAACGCCATCGCGAGGACGGGCAGGATCTCGCCGAGCGAGCCGTAGACCGACACGGCCCTGCCCACGCGGGTCCCCATGAGCTTGCGGTCGCTGATGATGGGCGCGAGCGTGCCGTACGCCGTCGTGGTCATGCAGATGGCGAGTGCCACCCACGATGACTGCCCAAAGCCGAGCCTCGCGGAGAGGAGCGAGACCACGGCAAAGCCGAGCCCAAGCGACACGAGCCACGACCCCGCGGCGATGGCGCCCGTCCTGCCCAGGAGGTCGCGCGCGTCGATCTCGTAGCCGGCCTTGAGGAAGAGGAACCCCATGCCCAGGTCACCCAGGAGCTGGATGGGCTCCAGGTCGGGGTCGATTCCCCTGAACAAGCCGTACTTTCCCAGGAGCGCGCCGCCAAAGACCAGGAACACCACCTCGGGAACGGCACGACCGGGAACGAGGCTCGCCACGAAGGGCGCGAGCGTCGCCACCAGAAGGATGCAGAAGAGCGAGAAGTACATGGTCGCCAAGGAGTGGCCTCCCGTTGGTTTGGCCCCGTGCGCGGCCGTGGCGCACGGCGGGATGAACGTCCGTCCGCACAGGATAGTGCAGGCTCGGGCAAGAGCGCCAATCTGGGCAAAACCAACAGACGCGCGCCCGGCGTCGCAGTCCACGTAAAGAAAGAGCGGCGCCCGGGGCAGACCCCCGAACGCCGCACGCGTCTTGTGTCCGTCAGCCTAGAGCCAGGCCACGTCGTCCTGCTCGTCCTCGTGGGTGCGCGGGAACTGCAGCGTCCTCGACACCGTGGCGAGCCTTCCCTCCTCGTTCAGCTCGCCCAGCTCCTCCAGCCACGTCTGAGGCTTCTCTCGCCTGAACGGCACGGTCTTGCCGCCGTCGTCGTCATCCAACCAGGCTAGAATGTGCCCGCCCTTACTGCCACCAGTTGACTCCATAGTGCATCAGCCCCCTGAACTGTCTGGCTCGACGTTGTCTGGAACGCATTCTAGGATGCCTACGCAACGGGGCGGGGCTGTTTGGCCCGTTGTGAACGGAGTTGATGCCCATTTGTGACATTCCCGAAATTTTATGCAGTTCTGTTGTCGATATCGGAACTCTATGCAGTTCTTGGGGTGCTTCTATTCATCGCGCGGGGGAACCTCGCCCGTGCTCAGGATGCGGTCGAGCGCGGCCTCGTCGAGCACCGTCACACCCAGCTGCTCGGCCTTCGCGAGCTTTGATCCCGCAGCCGCGCCGGCCACCACGTAGCTCGTCCGCTTTGACACGGAGCCCGACACCTTGGCGCCCATCGCCTTGAGGCGGTCCCCCGCCTCGGTGCGCGTGTACTTCTCGAGCGTGCCCGTCAGCACGAACGTGAGGCCGGCGAGCGTCTGCGGCTGCTCCGGCTCCTCGCCAAAGCCCTCCTGCTCCATGCTCACGCCGCTCTTGCGCAGGCGCTCCACCACCTCGACGTTCTTGGGGATGGAGAAGAACTCCCTCACGCTTGCGGCGATCTTGGGACCGATGCCGTCGATCTGCGAGATGTCCTCCTCGCTCGCGAGCATGAGCCGCTCCATGGAGCCGAAGGCGTTGGCCAAGAGCGTCGCCACGTTGGCGCCCACGTGGCGGATGCCCAGGCCAAAGAGCACGCGGGCAAGGCCGCGCGACTTGGACTCCTCCACCTGCGCCAGGATCTTGCGCGCGATGGTCCTGCCGACCACGATGGAGTCGCCCACCTCGTGGCCCTTTGCGGCCGTCTCGTAGCTGCGGCCCGTGTCGAGGGAGGCGAGCTCGTCCTCGGTCAGCGTGTAGAAGTCGGCCACGTCCAGCAGCAGCCCCTGCTGCACCATGCGCTGGACGATCTCCTCGCCCAGGCCGTCTATGTCCATGGCGTTGCGGCTGCCCCAGTGGATGAGGCGCTCAGTGGCCTGCGCGGGGCAGTCGATGGAGACGCAGCGGTAGGCCACCTCGCCCTCCTCGCGGACGACGGGGCTGCCGCAGCTGGGGCAGGTCGCGGGCATCTCCCACAGCGGGCGGGCCAGGTGCTCGGCGGAGTCCGGGTCCTTGGGGCCCACGACCTCGGGGATGACGTCGCCGGCCTTGTGCACCACGATGGTGTCGCCCACGCGCACGTCGCGGCGGCGCACCTCGTCTATGTTGTGGAGCGTCGCGCGCGCGATGGTGGAACCGGCCACCACCACGGGGTCGAACTCCGCCACGGGCGTCAGCACGCCGGTGCGCCCCACCTGGACGCGGATCTCCCGCAGGACGGTGCTCTTCTCCTCCGGCGGGAACTTGAACGCGATGGACCAGCGCGGCGCGCGCGCCGTGAAGCCCAGGCTGGCCTGCGCGGCAAAGGAGTCCGCCTTCACCACAACGCCGTCGATGTCGTAGTCCAGGTCCTCGCGGTGCGCGAGGGCGTCCGCGCAGTACTGGTGCACCTCTGCCGCGGAGTCCACGCGCCGGGCGTGCGGGTTCACGCTGAAGCCGCACTTGCGGAGCCAACCCAGGAAGTCGCTCTGCGTGTCGACGGCGAGCGGGCCCTCGTCAGCCACGGCGTAGATGAACGTCTCCAGGTCGCGCGCGCCCGTGACCTTGGGGTCCTTCTGGCGGAGCGACCCGGCGGCGGCGTTCCTGGGGTTGGCGAAGGGCGCGCGGCCCGCAGCGTCGTTCTCCTCGTTCAGCCGCACGAAGGAGTGCTTGGGCATGTAGACCTCGCCGCGCACCTCGATCGAGTGGCCAAAGCCGCCGTCGGCCACCAGCGCGAGGCCCTCGGGCGCAAGGGAGCGCGGGATGTCGCGGATGGTGAGCGCGTTCTGGGTCACGTCCTCGCCCGTGGTGCCGTCGCCGCGCGTCGCCGCGCGCACGAGCCGGCCGTCCTCGTAGGTGAGCGCGATGCCCAGGCCGTCGATCTTGAGCTCGCAGGTGTAGGCCACGGGGTTCTGCGGCGTGGAGCCCAGGGCCTCGTCCGTGCGGCGCAGCCACTCGTCCAACTCGTCCAGGTTCATAGCGTCGTCTATGGAGTACATGCGCTGCGCGTGACGCACGGGGGCAAACTGCTCGCTCACGTAGCCGCCCACGCGCTGGGTGTAGGAGTCGGGCGTCACGAGGGCGGGGTGCTCCGCCTCGATCTGCTGCAGCTCGCGCAGGTAGCGGTCGAACTGCGCGTCCGTCATCTCCGGGTTGTCGAGCGCGTAGTAGGCGTAGGCCGCGTGCCTCAGGATGCGGTTGAGCTCCGCCGCGCGCTCCGCCGGGGAGGCCTTGCCCTTCTCCCCCGCCTTGGCGGGCGCCGCCTGTCCGTCGGTCCCAAAGAGCGAGAACTGCGTGCCCTCGGGCGCCAAGCCCCTGCCGTCCTGGTCTGCCATGCCATCCTCCAAACGTCTGGTTGCGGTCTAGAGCTTACCGCAACCCCGGGACTCGAGGTGCCTTTGCACGAACCAGCGCGCGAGCGACCCCTCGGGCATCGCGTCGAGCACCTCGGCGGCGTCCACCCAGTGGGCGGCGTCAACCTCGCCCGCGTTGGGGCGCACGTCCGAGCCCTTGGCCCGGCACACGAAGTTGGCCATGAGCGTGTTGGAGGGCGAGAAGTACCGGCTCGCGTTGTAGGCGACCGCCTCGAGCTCGAGGCCCGTCTCCTCCCTCACCTCGCGGCGCACCGTGGACTCCAGGTCGTCCCCGCGCGCCACGTAGCCGGCCACGAGGATCCCGTGCTTGCCGTACTGGTCGATCGTGAGGATGCGCCTGCCGTCCGGGTGGTACACGATCATGCTCACGCCCACGCTGAAGTGCGGGTAGCGCCACGCCTCGCAGCGGGGGCACCACGGGCGCGGACCGTCCTCCGGCTGCTCCCTCAGCACGAGCCTCTCGCCGCAGACCTCGCAGTACGCCGGGTCCTCCGCGTACGCCATATGTGCCCCCTTCCGCCGCGGCACCGGCCGCGGTTGCCGTCCTTCTCGCCCGTATGCTAGCAGATGCCCCGCGCCGTCCGTCATCCGGCGGCGCGCGGCACAAGGCGGGGGCACGCCCCTCTTGGGACGCGCCCCCTGCCGCACGTTGCTGTTCCCACCAGGCCCGCTAGCTCTTTGAGCTCAACGTGGTGGACGTGGTTCCCGTGGTGCTGTACGAGCCGCCGCGGTTGTCCTGCAGGTACTGGTAGATCTCCTGCAGGAGCTGGTCCTGCGAGCCGCTGCCGCTCGAGCCGTCGCCGTTGGTGTTCGTGTTGTTGTTGGTCGTGTTGTTGATGTCCGTGGTGCTGCTGGAGCTGCTCTCCTCCTTCTGCAGCGCGGAGTCGTCGCCCAGCGTGACCTCGACGGTCTTCTTGGTGTTGCCGCGCATGAACGTGACCTTGATCTTGTCGCCGATGTCATGCGAGCGCACCGCGAGGATCATGCCGTCGGCGGAGGTGATCTCCTCGCCGTCGACCGCAGTGATGATGTCGCCCTTCTTGATGCCGGCCTTGTCGGCGGGGCTGCCGCTCGTGACCTCGACCACGTAGGCGCCCTCGCTCACGGAGAGGTTGTTGGACTTCGCGTTCTGCGAGTTCACGGTCTGCATGGAGAGGCCGATGTAGGCGTGCGTGACCGTCTTGCCCGCGATGATCTTGTCAGCGATCTTGGTCGCGTAGTTGCCCGGGATCGCGAAGCCGATGCCCGCGAAGGAATCGGTGTCGGACGAGAAGAGCGTGCAGATGCCGACGAGCTGGCCCTTGGAGTTGACGAGCGCGCCGCCGGAGTTGCCGGGGTTGATGGCCGCGTCGGTCTGGATGAGGTTGGTGTAGATGGTCTCGCCCGAGGAGGACTGCATGACCTGGTTGCGCGAGAGCGAGCTCACGATGCCCGCGGAGACGGATTGGTCGAGGCCGAACGGGCTACCGACGGTCATGACCCAGTCGCCCACGACGAGCTTGTCGGAATCGCCCACCTCGATGGGGGTGACCTCCGTGTTGCCCAGGTCGACCTTGATGACCGCGATGTCGCTGGAGGAGTCCGAGCCGACGACCTTGGCGTCGTAGCTCTTGTTGTTGATGGTGACGGAGATGGAGGTGGCGCCCTCGATCACATGGTAGTTCGTGATGATGTCGCCCTTCTTGTCGTAGATCACGCCCGAGCCGAGGCCGGAGCCGCTGCTCGTGGTCACGTTGACCACGACGACGGACGGCAGCGCCTTGGCGGCCGCGGCCTGCGCCGTGGTGGCCTCGTCCGTGTTCTTGATGTTGATGGTCTTGCCCGCGGTGCTCGACGAGGTGGTCGACGTGCCGGAGGCGTTTGCGAAGAAGCCCATGCCGTTGAGCGCGAACACGACGAGAAGCGCGCCCACGATGCCGCCACACAGTCCCAGGATCGCATTCCTGAGCGCGTGGCCGTGCCTCTTCTTTTCCTTAGGCGCCTCGGGCCCGTTGGCGCCCGGCGCCCCGGGCGTGCCCGGCGCGCCGCCTCCCGGTCCGCCGGCACCCGTGCCAGCGGCACCCGTACCGTCGCCGGCGGTGCCCGCCTCAGGCTGTGCCTGCGGCGTCGCAAGCTGCGCGGTCGGCTGGACCGCGGTCTGGTCCATCCCAGGAATTGGTGGGCGGCCGTTGTCGCTCTCGCTCATGCTGACCCCTTCCCTCGTGGGTCGCGGGCGCCCTCGCGCCCGATACCCGACGTCCTTGTACACAACCTGACTCTACCCGTACCCGCTTGCGTGAATTCAGCCACGCGCACTTGCGTCACGTCTCTGGGACAACGCTTTTGGATTCCTTAAAAGCCAGGGAGCCAGGACCCGACAGACGGGCCACTGCATGAAAAAACGTCCCGGCATGACCGGGACGCAAGCAAATACGACCGTTCTTCTCCCCAGGGGAGCTACAGCTTGAAGAGGTAGCCCACGCCGCGCACCGTCACGATGTGCGAGGCCACCTGCGGGCCCACCTTGGAGCGGACGCGCCTGATGTGCACGTCGACCGTGCGCGTGCCGCCGCAGTACTCGAAGCCCCAGACGCGGTGCAACAGCGTCTCGCGCGAGTAGGCGCGGGAGGGGTGCGTCGCGAGGAACGAGAGGAGCGAGTACTCCATGAGCGTGAGGTCGACGGGCTCGTCGTCGATGTAGACCTGGTAGGTCGCGAGGTTGATGGTCATGTTGTCCACGGTCACGATGTCCGCGGGGGCGCTCTCCTCGCCTGGCCAGAGCAGCAGGGCGCAGCGCACCTCGAACTCCGCCTCGCCCGCCGAGGACAGGATGAAGTCGTTCCTGCCCTGCGCCGGCATATGCAGGGAGCTGAGCTTGCTCTCGTCCTGGATGATCAGCGTGGGGATGAAGCCGTTGTCGGAGACGTAGGAGTCCACCGCATTGAGCGTGTCCTGCTCTAGGCCGTTCGAGTCCAGTACCACGAGGTCGAACTCGTGCCCAGAGGTAATCGCCTGGGAGAAGGTCTCGGGCGTCGTGGGCAGAATGGATACGTCGAGGGCATGCTTCAGCTCACGCATGCGGTCGATGTAACGTGAGGTCTTTGCGACAAGCAGGATGTTCTTGTGGTGCATCCATGACCTCCAACCTTGATACGCTCCAACAAAAACCGGGGATGCCTATGGGCATCCCCGGTAAGGTTAGCATAAATCTTGCGTACGTTTGCAGCGGCATGCAATGCCAAAGCAGAAAACAAGCTTTCCGACACGCTATGGAGGCGTTTCTCCCCTAGCGTATGTGGCCCAGGAACTCCTTGGTGCGCTGCGCCTTGGGGTGGTCGAACACCTCCTGGGGCAGGCCCTGCTCCACCACGACGCCGCCCTCCATGAAGACGACCCTGTCCGCGACGTCGCGGGCGAAGTCCATCTCGTGCGTGACGACGATCATGGTCATGCCGCTGTGGAGCGCCAGGTCGCGCATGACGTTGAGGACGTCGCGCACGAGCTCGGGGTCGAGTGCGGACGTGGGCTCGTCGAAGAGGATGACCTTGGGATGCATGGCCACGGCCCTCGCGATGGCGACGCGCTGCTGCTGGCCACCGGAGAGCTGGGGCGGCTTGTAGTCCGCGCGGTCGGCCAGACCGACGGCCTTGAGCTGCTTGAGCGCCTCGGCACGCGCCTCCTCCTTGGGCTTCTTGAGGACCTTGACCTTGCCCACCATGACGTTCTCGAGCGCGGTCATGTGCGGGAAGAGGTTGAAGCCCTGGAACACCATGCCCAGGTCGCGGCGGAGCTTGTTGACGTCGGTCTTCTTGCTGCCGGTGATCTCCTGGTCCTCGATCAGGATGTGGCCCGCGGTGGGCGTCTCGAGCATGTTGATGCAGCGCAGCATCGTGGACTTGCCGGAGCCGGACGGGCCCAGCACGACGACGATCTCGCCGTTCCAGACGTCCAGGTTGACGTCGCGCAGGACGGGCGTGTCCGTGAACGTCTTGTTGAGGTGCTCGATGCGGACGATGGGGTGCTCGCCCGGCGTGAAGGTGTGCTTGGTGAGGCCCTGGTCGTGCTCGTAGGCCTTGCGCGCGGCCTCCTCCGCGTCCATCGCGGGCGGGACCTCGATCCCCTTGGAGCTACCAGACTTCTTGAAAGACATCATCGGCTAGGCCTCCTGACTTGCGTGGGAGCGGAACGGTGCGGCGAGCGCCTCGAACGCGCTGGTGCCCTTGGGCTCGGCGTCCTTCTCGGCGGACTCGCCCTTCTCGCCCTCGGCCGCCTCGACGCGCTTGGCGGCACGGCCGCGCGGCCTGGGACCGACGCCGTTCTCGGCGTCCGCGAGGCGCTTCTCGACGATGCTGACGACCTTGATGAGCGGCAGCGTGACGATCAGGTAGTAGATTGCGGCGGCCATGTACGGCGTGATGTTGCCGGACGTGGTGGTGAGGTTCTTCGAGAACATCATGAGCTCCATGACGCCGACGGAGGAGAGGAGCGAGGTGTCCTTGTAGGACGTGATGAAGTCGCTCGTGACGGTGGGGATGACGCGACGGACCATCTGCGGCAGGATGACCGTGAACATGGTCTGCGCACGGTTCATGCCGAGGGACGCCGCGGCCTCGTACTGGCCGTTGGGGATCGAGAGAATGCCCGCACGGTAGATCTCTGCCTGGTAGGCGGAGGAGTTGATGGCCATGACGATGACGCCCAGGACGTTGTTGTCGATGTTGATGCCGACCATCGGCAGGCCAAAGAACATGATGTAGATCTGCAGGAAGAGAGGCGTGCCACGCAGGAGGTTGATGTAGATGGACGCCAGGCCGCGCAGGACCTTGAAACGCGAGATCTTCATCATGGCGAACAGCAGGCCGAGCGCGATGGCGAACGGGTACGAGATGACCACGATGAGCAGGCAAAGCACCCAGCCGCCGAAGAGCGAGACGAACGAGGTCACGAGGAGCTGCGGCTTGAAGAACATGTTGAGGAACGGCACGGAGTTCCAGGCGGTGACCCAGGGCTGGCCGTCAAGCCACATGACGATCTGCTGCACCGGGGTGTTGGAGATGGTCTTGATGGCAGACGATGCGGGCAGGGTGCCCTTGACGCCGGCCGCGGTCGTGTAGCTGCCCGTGACCTTGTACTTGCCGCCCTGGTTGGGGAACTTCATGTCCGTGATCTCGAGCCTGAGGAGCGACCCGTTGGGGATGGGACTCTCGAACTTGATAGTGACCGTGTTGCCCTTGACCGTGGCCTTGCCGTCGATGTTGACGCGCGTGAGGCCCTTGAGCACGGTGACCTTGGTGGTGGACCCCTCGAACGAGGCGTCGCTCGGGAGCTTCAGGGTGACGGACGAGACGCCGTCCTCGACCTTGGTGGTCGCCTCCCACGTCAGGCGCGTGTTGATGCCGCCGATGACGCGGTCGCCGCCGTCCTCGTTGGGACGTGCGGTCGCCTTGCTCACGACCACGGAGCCGGCGTCGCCGTTCGTCGTGGTCGAGGTGGCCGCGGCGCTCGCGGACTGCGCCTCGTAGTCGACGCCGAACCACTTCTTCTCGAGCGTGGACAGGGTGCCGTCCTTGCGCAGCTGCTTGAGTGCCTTGTTGAGGGCCTTCGTGAGCGCGGGGTTGTCCTTGCTGACGACGATGCCGTACTGCTCGCCGGTCGCGATCTCCTTCGCGACGGAGAGGCTCGTGTAGGAGTTCTTCACCTCGTACTGCATGACGGGCAGGTCCGCGACGGCCGCGTTGTACAGGCCGGTCGAGACGCCGGACAGGGCCGAGATCGGGTCGTCAAGCGCCACGACCTTGGCGTTGGGCAGGTTCTCCTCTACCCATGACTCGCCCGTGGTGCCCGACTGCACGGCAACCGTCACGCCCGACTTGTTGAGGACGTTCACGTCGGACCCGACCGAGGATGCCGTGGCCTTGCTGGTCACGATGCCCTGGTTGGAGTCGATGTAGGCGTCCGTGAAGTCGATCTCCTTCTTGCGGTCGGCAGTGATCGTGAAGTTGGAGGCGCCCACGTCCGCCTTGCCGCCCTGCTTGACGGTGGGGATGATGGAGTCGAACTTCATCGGGTTCAGGTAGTTGACCGTGAGCCCGAGCTTCTTGGCGAGCGCGTCCATCAGCTCGACCTCGAAGCCCTTCTTGGTGGTGCCCTCCATGTAGTCGAACGGCGGGTTCGCCAGGTCTGACGCCACCGTGAGCTTGCCCTTGTGGACCAGCTCGATCTTCTCGGATGCCTTCTTGCTCGTGCTCTTGCTCGACGAGCTCGAGGACGAGCAGCCCGTGACGAACACGGTCAGCACCATGGCCAGTGACATCGCCATCACCAGCGGCAGTGCACGCAATCGGACGCAGCTTCTACTCTTCATTCCAGTCTCCCCTTCAACTTGCGCTGAAGTCCCCTACTTGCAGAAACGTGCAATACGGCGGACGGCCAGGGACTCTGGCCGGCTCGACCGCGGACGCGACGTTATGTCGTGCGCTTGTCCCAATAGTACTTGAAGCGTGATTATTGTTCCCCCCTATATATCAGTTTTTCGGATGTTGAAATAGAATGGTCAAATAGTTGGTTAGTGTTCGAAACCGTACACCATTAAATAGGAGGGCGACCGTCCTATTATGTGGACGGTCGCCCTCGCTCCGTAAGATTGCCTTGTTTCAGTAACCCACCTTTTATACTTTCCGCCGCACGCCGCTCAGCGTCCCCTCGCGGGCGAGAAGGACGCGGTGCCTCGGCGGACGCCTACACGCCGGCGTAGTACTTCCTGCGCTCCCACTCCGTGACGGTGGTGCAGTACTCGTCCCACTCTTTTCTCTTCTCCTCCGCGTAGAAGTCCGTGATGTGGTCGCCCAGCACCTCGCGCACGAACTCGCTTCCCTCGAAGCGCTCGATCGCCTCGCCCAGGTCGCGCGGCAGGCGCTCGATGCCGGCCGCCTGGCGCTCGGACTCGCTCATCGCGGCGGGGTCCGTTATCGCCTCGGGCGGGAGCTCGAGCCCCTCCTCGATGCCGCGGATGCCGGCGGCGAGCGTCAGCGCGATGGTGAGGTACGGGTTGGCCGTGGGGTCCGGGTTCCTGAGCTCCACGCGCGTGGACTGGTGCTTGCCCGGCTTGTGCGTGGGGATGCGCACGAGCGCGGTGCGGTTCTTACGGCCCCAGGTGGTGTAGATGGGGACCTCGCCGTTGGGCACGAGGCGCTTGTACGAGTTGACGGTTGGGTTGGAGACGAGCAGGCTCTCGGGCGCGTACTTCAGGAGTCCCGCCACGTAGTGCTGCGCCAGCTCGCTCAGGTGGGCGTCGTTCTGGGTCTTGGGCGCCCAGAACAGGTTGTTACCCTCGTGGTCGAAGAGCGACTCGTACAGGAACATGCCGGAGCCCAGGTAGCCGTTGAGCGGCTTGGGCATGAACGACGCAAAGAGCCCGTTCTGGTGGGCTTCCTGCCTGATGACCACGCGTGCGGTCATGATGTTGTCCGCGCAGCTCCTGGCCTCGGTGTAGCGCAGCTCCACCGTGTTCTGCGACGGCGCCGTGGCGTGGAAGGAGTACGCCACGGGGATGGACATGCGCTCGAGCATGAGCGTGGTCGAGCGACGCAGGTCGGTCGCCACGTCGGACGTCGTGAGCTCGAAGTAGCCGCCGTTGTCCTGCGGGATGGGGTCCTGGTCGTTGCCAAAGTAGAAGTACTCGATGCGCGGCCCCACGTTGAGCACGTAGCCCTTCGCGTCCGCCATGCGGAACACGCGCTCCAGGCAGGAGCGGGAGTCGCCCTCAAACGGCTCGCGCGACGGCGTCTTGATGTCGCAGAACACGCGCGCGACGCCATGCTGCTCCGGCCTCCACGGCAGGATCTGGAAGGTCGTCGGGTCGGGGAACGCCAGCATGTCCGACTCCTCGGACGAGACGAAGCCCTCCACGGACGAGCCGTCGAAGCCGATGCCCTCCTCGAAGGCCTCCTCCAGGTCCTCGGACGAGATCGCAAAGGACTTCAGCCTGCCAAGGACGTCGGTAAACCAGAGGCGGACAAAGCGAATGTCGCGCTTCTCCACCGTCCTGAGCACAAAGTCGACATTCCTATCACTCATGCCAGATCCTTCCGTAGTGCGTACGGGCACACGCCGAGCAGTCAGTCATACCAGTTGCACCTTGGCACACGCAGATTACGCGTCTGTTACCAAGGGGTATTGGGTCTGCGAGACGCGGCCTCCCCAAGGCAAACGGTCGCCTCAGGCACCCCGTCGCGCAAACGTTCAAATCTTAATACAAATGGACCGCGGGCGAGAAGGACGGCTCCCCCTACTTGCGCTTTCCCGTGGACGTGAGCGCGGCATCCGCCTTGGCGACCATGTCCTTCGCGACGGGGCACGTCTTGGCGCCACCCGCATGCGCGGGGCAGGTTGCCTCCTGCGCGCAGCTCGAGCAGCTGCCGCCACCCTTGGCCAGGCTCCTCACGCACAGCACGAACGCCACCGCAATCGCGACGACGATGATGACGTTCAGCAGCATTTGTACCTCCTTCACGCCCGTGCGGTCGCGCCGCCCGGACGAAGTATTTGTTAGCCTGGTATAACTATACCCACATCCACGTCATATCCCGCGCGAAATCCAACGAGGTGCGGACCCTACGCTCCCCCACCACACCTCAACCGCGCACAAAGATGCCCCGCCGACGAAGGAAGGGGGTCGTCGGCGGGGCTGGGACCCAGTCTTGCGGGGAGAGGATCCGCATCCCGGGTAGAGGTAAGCGATGTGCGAGCGGGGGCTCCCGCTTGACGAGTACATAGTATCCGATAGAACGTCAAAAGTAAAGCACGGTTAACTCTTCTTCCGTCATCACACGTTCGCCACAATCCATATTTATATCGTGCACTATACGATTGCGTGCTATAGTTATGGCCAACGGGAGGGGCCCTACCCCCACCCACACGCGACGTGCACTCACATATATGTAAGGAGACCGCACATGAGCTACTTCGACTACACCGTGACCAAGCAGGACGGCACCACCACGAGCCTCGACGCCTACAGGGGCAAGGTCCTTCTCATCGTCAACACCGCCACCGGCTGCGGCTTCACCCCCCAGTACGACGACCTCGAGCGCATCTACGCAAAGTACCGCGACCGCGGCTTCGAGATCCTGGACTTCCCCTGCAACCAGTTTGCCGGCCAGGCACCCGAGTCCGACGACGAAATCCACCAGTTCTGCACCATGAAGTTCGGCACGGAGTTCCCCCAGTTCAAGAAGATCGAGGTCAACGGCGACGGCGCCGACCCCCTGTTCAGGGACCTCGCGACCGAAAGGCCGTTCCAGGGCTTTGGCAAGGGCGTCAAGGCACTCGCCCTCAAGAAGTTCGCAGACGCAAACAACAGGAAGTTTGGCGACAAGGCCTACATCATGTGGAACTTCACCAAGTTCCTCGTGGACCGCGACGGCAACCTCCGGGCCCGCTTCGAGCCCACGGTCGACATGGCCGAGGTCGAGAAGGCCATCGCAGCCCAGCTGTAGCCTTTGCGAAGGCGCGGCAATCCCCCACGCCGCGCACTAGACTGGGCTCGAGTCACACACACCGGGAGGCGGTCGCACACCATGGCGGCCGCCTCCCCTCATGAGAAAAGACGTGCATTCACATGGCAGCACAGCAAGAGGAGAAGAACACGGCGCCGGGCGGCGACGCGACGTCACAGCGCGAGGCGACCATCGTGCGCACGAGCGTGCTCGGAATCGCGGCGAACGTCCTTCTCGCCGCATTCAAGGCGGCGGTCGGCGTGGTCACGCGCTCCGTCGCCATCACGATGGACGCGGTCAACAACCTGTCCGACGCCCTGAGTTCCGTCATCACCATCGTGGGAACCAAGCTCGCGGCCAAGCGGCCGGACAAACGCCACCCGCTGGGCTACGGCCGCGTGGAGTACCTGTCCTCCACCGTCATCTCGGTCATCGTGCTGTACGCCGGCGTCACGTCGCTCGCGGAGTCCGTCAAGGGCATCGTGGCCCCGCAGACGCCGGACTACACCCCCGTCTCGCTCGCGATCATCGCGGCGGCCGTCGTGGTCAAGCTCCTGCTGGGCCGCCACGTCAAGGCGACGGGCGAGCGCGTGGACTCCGACTCGCTCGTGGCGTCGGGCGCGGACGCGCTGTTCGACGCGGTGCTCTCGCTCTCCACGCTGGCGGCGGCGCTGGTCTTCATCGCAACGGGCGTCGCGATCGAGGCCTGGGTGGGCGCCGCGATATCCGTCGTGATCGTCAAGTCCGGCCTCGAGATGCTGGGTGGCACGCTGAGCCAGATCCTGGGCGAACGCCCGGACGAGGAGATATCGTCCAAGGTCAAGGCCCTCGTCGAGGCAGACCCCGACGCCCACGGCGCCTACGACCTTCTCCTCCACGCCTACGGGCCGGAGCACCTGGTGGGCTCCGTCCACACGGAGGTGCCCGACACCATGACCGCGGCGCAGATCGACCAGATGACCCGCCGCATCCAGCACAGCGTGTACCACGCCACCAACGGGCGCGTGCTCATGGCGGCCGTGGGGATCTACTCGCGCAACACGTCCGACGACGCGGCCGCGGCGCTGCGCAGCGACGTCACGCGCATGGTGATGGCGCACGAGGGCGTGCTCCAGATGCACGGCTTCTACCTGGACGAGAAGGACGGCTCCCTCCACTTCGACGTGGTGCTGGACTTTGCCCTTCCCGACCGCGAGGCGCTCTACCACCAGATCGTGGACGAGGTCCGCGCGGCGTATCCCAAGCTCAAGGTGAGCGTCACGCTCGACGCGGACGTGGCGGACTAGCGGGGCGGCGGCCCCGGTCCCGGCACGGCGTGGCAGAGCGGCGCGGTTGCCCACGGATTGCCGTCATCTTGTAACGAGCGGCAACGTCGCAAACTTGATGCGCAAGCGCGCCCCCTCCTGCCTTAGAATGTATGCACGTAGGTGTTTGGTGCGCAAGCGTTTCTACAGAAAGGAACAGGCATGGCAGAAGACACTATGAAGCTCGTCATCATCCGTCACGGTGAGTCGGAGTGGAACCTCAAGAACCTCTTCACCGGTTGGACCGACGTCGACCTGACCGACACCGGCCGCGCTGAGGCCGCTGCGGGCGGCAAGGCCCTCAAGGAGCAG
>NZ_JBJEHW010000071.1:0-3895 GCF_051876455.1 Parafannyhessea sp. | reverse complement strand
GAGGTCCCATGAATCAAGACAGCCAGGCGGTAGGCACGTCCTGGGCGGCCGAGAGGAACGCGTCCTTCTCGGCCGAGAGGGCGAACAGGGTCGCGAGGAACGCCGTCACCTCGTCCAACGTGATGGCTGCGGCACGCGACACCACCAAGATGCGCACGTACAGCGACACGTACGGCATCAGCGTCCCCAAGACCGCCAAAATCACCAACCAGCGCCAGAGCGGCCGCTGCTGGTTCTTCAGCGCCATGAACGCGCTGCGCCACGACACGATGGAGTTCCTGGACGTGGACACCATCGAGTTCAGCCAGTCGTTCGGCATGTTCTACGACAAGCTCGAGAAGGCCAACTCCACGCTCGAGTACGCCATCCGGACTGCGGACCTGCCCATCGACTCGCGCGAGGTCTGCCTCGTCCTCGAGGACGGCATCGGTGACGGCGGCTACTACTCGTTCGCGATGAACCTCGTGCGCAAGTGGGGCATCGTCCCCAAGTCCGCCATGCCCGAGACCGCCTGCAGCAAGAACTCCACCCAGATGAACGACCAGCTCGGCAGGCTCGTGCGCAAGGGCGCCCTCGAGCTGAGGCGCATGCACGAGGCCGGCGCCGCGGACGACGCACTGCGCGCCCGCAAGCAGGAGATCCTGTCCGACGTGCACCGCCTGCTCGCGACGTGCCTGGGCGAGCCGCCCGTCACCTTCGACCTCGAGCTCGAGGTGGGCGAGAAGTGCAAGGCCGACCCCGCGAAGGTCTCCGCGGTCGAGCCCGAGCCCAAGTCCGACGAGGGCGAGAAGGGCGCGTCCAACGCCGCCGAGGGCGACAAGCCCAAGGCCAAGCGCATCCTGCGCGACTTCGGCATCACGCCGCTCGAGTTCGCCAAGCGCTACGTGCCCGTCGACCCGGACGACTACGTGGCCCTGGTCTCCATGCCCGGCAGGGACCGCCCCTGGGGCACGGCCTGGCACATCACGCTCACGGACTCCGTGCAGGGCGGCAGGCCCAACCGCGTGCTCAACGTGGCGCCCGAGGTGCTCGACGCGGCGGCCACGGCGAGCCTGAGGGCCGGCGTGCCCTGCGCCATGGCCTGCGACGTCATGCAGGAGTTCCCGCGCTACATCGACGACTACAACTACGTGCTCTCGCTCGACGGCCTCGACCTCGAGGGCCTCTTCGGCGTCGACCTCTCCATGGGCCGCGCCGACATGATCGACGCGCGCGAGACCTCCCTCACGCACGCCATGTGCTTCCAGGGCGTCGAGCTCGACGGCGAGGGCAGGCCAAAGGCCTGGCGCGTCGAGAACAGCTGGGGCAAGGACATGGGCAAGGACGGCTACCTCGTGATGAGCGCCGACTGGTTCCACCTCTACGGCGGCGAGGTCGACGTGCGCCGCGAGTTCGTGCCCGCCGACGTGCTGCGCCAGTGGGACGAGGCGCCCGCGACGGACATCGCCCCGTGGAGCAACGTCTGCCACGCGCTCGGCAAGAGGGACTAGGGGGAGCCATGACGAAATCCAACGCAAGCGCGGCGACCGGCCCCATCAGGAACGTGGTGTTCGACATGGGCGGCGTGCTCATGTACTTCTCGGGCATCGAGTTCGCGCGCAAGTTCACTCAGGACGAGAAGGACGCGCAGGCCTTGGATGCCGCGCTCTTCTCAAACCCCTCGTGGGCCCTGCTCGACTCCGGCACGATCGACACGGACACGATGGAGCGCATCGCGGCGGTGCGCCTGCCGGAGCGCCTGCGCCCCAACCTGCACGAGTGCATCCACGGCTGGTACAGGCACCGCCGCAACATCCCCGGCACCAACGACCTGGTGGCGCGCCTGCACGATGCGGGCTACGGCTGCTACCTGCTCTCCAACGCCGGAACCAACTTCATGGCCTTCAAGGACGACATCCCGGCCTTCGCGCACATGGACGGCTGGGTGGTCTCGGCCTTCGTGCGCCTCATGAAGCCCGACCCACGCATCTACCGCCTCCTGACTGACGAGTACGGGCTCGACCCGGCGGAGTGCCTCTTTGTGGACGACAACGCCGACAACGTGCGCGGCGCCGAGGTCGCAGGCATGCAGGGGCACCTGTTCACGACGCCCGAGGCCCTGGAGGAGGACCTCAAGGCGCGGGGGCTGAGCTTCTAGCCCAATCGGCCCCACCCGGATTCCAGACACGTGCGCCGCCGTCCCAGCCCGGGGCGGCGGCGCCTTCGTCTTTTGCGCTTCTCCCCCACGGGGTCCCGCGCTCTGCGTGCTAGAACTGCGCGAACCTGGGCTCGGCCACCTTGCAGAGGTCCTCGCCGTTGGCGAGCTCGCGCATGGCAAACACGAAGCGCTCCTCGTCCCCGGCGCGGAAGTCGCACGTGAGCTGCACGTCCTCAGCGAACACGCTATCACGCACCTTGCCCGCGCACTCCCCCACGAGCCGCTCCACGCGGCCGTACGCGGAGTAGGGAATCACGCAGGTCACGCGCGTGACCAGGGTCATGGTCACTATCTTGCCGGCCTCCCTGGCGCTTGCGAGCGCCGCCTGCGCAGCCGCCGTGTAGGCGCGCACGAGGCCGCCCGGGCCCAGCAGCGTCCCGCCAAAGTAGCGCGTCGTCACGCAGCACACGTCCGCGAGCCCCGCGCCGCGCAGCACCTCGAGCGTGGGCATGCCGGAGGTCCGCTGCGGCTCGCCGTCGTCGGAGCACCGCACGCGGCCGTCGGCCAGCACCCACGCGGGCACGTTGTGCCGCGCGTCGTGGTGGCGGGAGCGCACCTCCTGGATGAACTCCTCGGCCTCGCGCTCGCTGGTGACGTGCCTGACCTGCGCGATGAAGCGGCTGCGGCGGTCCTCGAACTCGCCCGTCGCCTCGAAGCCCGCCTCGATCGTCCTGTAGCCCGCGTCCTCCGCCATGCGTCGCACCGCCTAGTACTCGATGGCGAGGACGAGCTCGCCGGCGTCGACCCTGCCCGGCACCGCCGGGGTCACGGCCGCGAGGTCCTCCGTGTTGGTGACCACGACGACCACGTGCGAGTCGAGCCCGCTCTTGCGGATGAGCCCCGGATCGAAGCGCATGAGCGGCTGGCCGGCGCTCACGTGCTGGCCCTTGCGCACGTAGCGGCGGAACCCCTGGCCGCGCAGGCTCACGGTGTCGATCCCTATGTGCAGCAGGATGTCGGCACCGTCCTCGTCCGTCACGCCGATGGCGTGGTCGGTCCCCGTGGTCACGGACACGACGCCGTCCACGGGCGAGAAGAGCACGTCGCCCTCGGGCTCTATGGCGATGCCGGCCCCAAGGGCGCCCGAGGCGAACACGGGGTCGGGCACCTCCCCTATCGACACGGCCTGCCCGCTCACGGGCGAGAGGACCTTGCCCTTGCCGCCATCGACATCCAACGCGGCGGGAGGCTCTTCTCCCCCGCCGAACACGTGCTCAAGAAACCCCATGCAAACCCTTCGCTCAGATCGTCTGAAGCCATTGTACAGATTTGCGCCGCGCGGCGCCCGTCTGCTAGAATCGCTTGTGCGAAGTGGGCCAGACGATCGCGGGGCGCGCAAGCGCCATGAGGAAAGTCCGGGCTCCACAGGGCAGGAGGCAGGCCAACGGCCTGGCGGGGTGACCCGACGGAAAGCGCCGCAGAAAAGAAGACTCCCGCTGCTCGCGCGAGCGAGTGAGAGAAAAGCTGAAACGGTGGTGCAAGAGACCACCAGCGTCGTAGCGATACGGCGGCTTGGCAAGCCCCCTCCGGAGCAATCGCAAATAGGAGCGCCATGGTGTGGCCCGCACTGCGCTCGGGTTGCGAGCTAGAGGGCGCCGGCAACGGCGTCAGTAGATAAATGATCGTCCTCGACAGAACCCGGCTTACGGGCCCACTTCGCTTTTCTCTTAGGACTCCCAACATGTCACACGTTTCCCT
>NZ_JBJEHW010000070.1:10707-18420 GCF_051876455.1 Parafannyhessea sp. | reverse complement strand
GGGACGCTTGGCAATCGGCGCCAGGCGGCCATTCGCGGGGGTGAGCATGGCAGAAGAGACGCAGTCCAAGGCGAGTCTTTACGGACTCTGCTTTCTTGTCGGGGGAATCTACGGCGTGATCGGGCAGGTCCTCGGCACGATGCTCGAGCCCGTGGTGGGCGCCCAGTTTGCGGCTCCCTGCACGCTGCTCTGCCTGGGTGTGCTGGCCGTCCTGCTGTACGTGCCTGGCGTCCACCAGCGGATCGCTGCGGTCAGCGGCTTTGGCTCAATCCTGCCGTTCAACGGCTTCGCGTGCGGCATTGCGGATGCCTTCAAGTCGGGCTACGCCAACGGCGGAGGCGTGGCGGGCGGCATGCGCAGCGTTGGGAGGCTCTTCTTCCACGTGATCATCCTCAGCTCCGTGGTAAACATGCTCGCGGGCGCGCTTGCAGCCAATGTCGCGCTTCCCAAGGTCACCGTGCCGCCGGCCATCCCCATGCCGGTGGCAATCGTGGTGGGCTTCGTGGTGGCGGGACTCGTCTGTATCGCGTTCCAGGCCGTGACGGACGCGGGACACTTCCAGGTCCCCAACGTGCTGCTGGTGGGGCAGTCGCTCGGCGGCGTACTCGCCCTCTTTGGGATAACTGACGTGCTCGCCACGCTCGGCGGCTACTCGTTCAAGATCCTGGTCATGGGCGCAGGCCAGGCCGTCATGGCAACCACGACGCTCGCGTGCCAGGGGAGCGCCCTCATGCTTCTCGTTACCTGGGGAACCTTCATCGCGCTGGCGGCCTTCGGCATCGTGGCGGCGCTTCTCAACCTCAAGCTTGGGGGAGAAGGGCGATAGGCCTTGCTGGCGGCTGTCTGCCAGCCTGCCGTCTACAGATCGTACCTGTCCACGTACACGTCCTTGCTGTCGAGCCGCAGGATCATGAACGTGCAGCGACCGGACCCCGGCTTGGGCATGAGCGTGCCGGAGTTGAGCACGAGCGCGTCCGCGGGGCCTCCCGCGTCCTCCTGCCAGCGGTGCGAGTGCCCATAGATCACGATGTCCGCGTCGAGCGCCGCCGCGCGCTGGCGCAGGCGAACCAGGCGCGGTGCGCGATACGTGTGCCCGTGCGTTACCATGATGCGGTGAGAAACCCCGTCACCTCGGGCAGGCGCGGCCTCGTGGTATGCAAGCTCGTGCACCGCAGCGACGCCATCCGCCGTCACGTCGATCGCGAGCTCGTCTGCGGGGTTAGCGGGCGCCAGCGCGGCATCGTTGTTCCCGTGCACCAGGTAGATGGGCTCGGGCAGGTTGAGCTCCTCCAGCGCCGCAGCAGGCATCTGCAAGTCTCCCGCGATCACGATGGCGTCAATCGCGCCCTCCGCCCGCGCCGCCATGACGGCGTCCTGAAAGTGCCCGATGCGCGCGTGGATGTCCGAGCAGACCATCAGATTGACCATGTTGCCCCCTGGCTTGCGGTTGTCTGCCACCAGTGTAGCCACAAGTCGCGTACGGATGCTGTCCGCTGTCGACCACGGCCCATGCGGCCGATCTTCTCGCCCGCAAGGTGGTCGGCGGAAGTATGCTGTTGCCTGTTCGTATGGGGAAACCGATTGCGGGGTAGCGGATGAAGTTGGCGTCACCGGTCATAGTTGACGTGCCCTTTCACGAGGAGGACCGCCTCATTGGTGAGGCGATTGACGACGTCGATTCCCAAATTGATGACCGCGAGCTTACGCCCGACGGTCGCGAGCTGCTCAAGACCTATCCTACGGTCTACATCATCAGGGGCAAGCGACACCGCAAGGCTAAGTCCGATTTCGAGTTTGATGAGTACTTGCTGTACGTGGGCGAGACCAACTCCATCGTGCGGCGGACCAAGGAGCACTACTCGGACGAGAAGACCTATCGCTCCAAGGCTGCGCGTGACGCGTGGAAGCGGCTCAACGGGGCCGGCTCGAGGATGCTGGTCATCGGGCAGGACCACTTCAACAAGTCGCTCACGCTCGACCTTGAGAATACCTTTTTGAGCTACCTGCTTGCGTCGGACGCCAGGCGGGTCACGCTGGTCAACGGCCGCGGCAACCCGCAGGACGACTACTACACCAAGGCCGACCTGCCCGCGATCACCTCCGCGGTGTGGCGACGCCTCAACCGCTACGAGCCGCAGCTCTTTCCCGCTGAGTCCGTCATCAGGGACTCGGCCATCTTCAAGGCATCGCCGTTCCACGCCTTGGGGCCCGAGCAGCTGGTCGCGGAGGACAAGATAATCGCAAGGCTGAGGCAGACGCTGGGGAACGCGGGCGCCACGGGTGCCTCGGGTGTGGTTGCGGCGACAGACCAAAAGGCGCTGGTGGAGAAGGGCGAGCTCATCATTGTGGAGGGGCTGGCCGGGACCGGAAAGACCGTTCTCCTGAGCCACCTGTTCCTGCGCATTGCCAACGAGCTTGGCGACGACGAGCACCCGCCACGCGCCAACCTGCTCATCAACCACGACGAGCAACTGACCGTATACAACCAGATCATGCTGCGCCTCGGCCTTCAGAACAAGACCGGCCAGGTGGTCATGAAGCCGGTCGCATTCATAAACGATCATAGCGAGTCTGGTCATGGCAGGGGTCTTGACCGGCAAGAGTTTCCCACGGACCCCGTTGACGTTGCGCTGATAGACGAGGCGCACCTGCTGCTCAACCAGGGCAACCAGGGGTACCGCGGCTCGCGCAACATGCTGGTGGACGTCATGCGCCGCGCCCGCGTGGTCATCGCGGTGTACGACCTGGAGCAGGTGCTTCGCAAGTCCCAGGAGCTGGCCCCAGACATGCAAAAGGCGCTGTTTCCGGAGCATCGCTACGAGGACGGCTCGGCCGAGTGCGCACGCAGGGGCGCGCGGCTGTGCGACTTCGACTTTAATGTCACGAACCTGCTGCTGCGCCAGCAGTTCAGGATTGACGCCTGCGATGAGGTGGTCCAGTGGATCGACGACTTCGCCAACGGCCGCGGCATCGGGCACATCCCCAGGGACCCCGCGCGCGAGGGGCACGACCCCTACGAGATTCGGGTCTTCCGGTCACCCTTCGAGCTGCGCTCAGCCATCCAGGAGAAGGCGCTCACCTTTAGTGACAAGGGCGAGCTCGTGGATGACGAGAGGCATGGGCTCTCGCGTGTGCTGGCTACGTATGACTGGCCGTACTCCAGCAAGTCGCGTCCCGAGTCCGGCGCGTGGGAGGTCCAGATCTACCAGGAGCACAACGAGTGGTTCGCCTTTGCCGATGGCGACGACTCGCTTCCGCGGGACGTGCGGGACGAGGTGGCCGCCGGCGACACGCGCGACTTCTTCCGCATGCCTTGGAACTACGAGACGGACCCCGCAGACGAGCGGGAGGCCACGGGCGAGAAGGGCAAGGCCTGGGCGGAGAAGCCCCACACGCTGAACGAGTGCGGCTCCATCTACACCATCCAGGGCTTCGACCTCAACTTTGCCGGCGTGATCATCGGGCCCTCGGTCTGCTGGCGCGACGGTCACGTGGAGTTCGACCCCTCCAGGAGCAAGAACCGGCAGGCCATCAACGGCAGCGACGCACCCGAGGAGAACCTGCGGCACGAGCTGAACGTCCTTCTCAAGCGCGGCGTGCACGGGCTCTATCTGTTTGCGGTCGACCACGACTTGGAGGAGCACCTGCTCAGGATGCAGGGTGCCTAGCGGTGTTTTCGTGCCGTCAAGGTGGGGTCACCGGTCGGCAACGCACGTTCTTCTCCCTAGAATCCGTCCTCGAGCTTTTCCGCAATGAAGGTGCGCCACCCTGGCAGTTCGAAGCCGACCTTGCCACGACCTCGCTCGCCTATGACGCCTTCCTCGAGCAGGCGCCTTCTGTACTGGGCGGCATAGCCCGTGCTCTTTCCCATGCGGCGCGCGATTTCAGAGGTTGAGCTTGGTCCCTCGTCGGGAAGCATCGCCTCCACGAACGCGAGGTCTCCGTCCGAGAGCTCCATGTAGGTGGTCTCGAGGATGTTCGTGCGCATCTCGTATTGGGCGGCGCCGATGCCACGCCTGGCGGCGGGGAGGTCGATCGTGCCGTTGTCTGCCTGCGTCCACATTCGATAGCCGACGAGCTGCATCATGAACGGGAAGCCGTCTATGGCCTCGACGGCGGTGCCAAGCGCATCGTCGGTGATGGACCGCCCGCCTCCTTCGATTGTCTCTAGCAGGGCCGTACGTATGTCGTCGTCGGCGATTCGCGTGAGGTGATGTCGCGCGGCTCTGCGGAGGAAGGATATCGACCTGTCGTTGAGGATGCGCGATACCTGGTAGGGAAGTCCCGCCATGAGCAGGGACACCCTACGACCCTCGGCAATCAGGTGCTGGTACACCGATGCCACCTGGACCATCTCGTCAAAGTCAGACTGCAACTCGTCGATAGTGATCACGAGCCCGGAACCGTGGGACTCAAGCTCGTCAAGCAGCTTGGTAAGGCGGGTCCTCCAGTTGGGGTCGGCACCCGTTTGATTTGTGTACTCCCATCCGAGGGAGGCGACACCCCCTATCCCAACAGAGTTGAGCCGCACCCGCGTTGGACTCTTGAGCAGGTTGGCGGCGGACCTCTCTGCCTGTTGCAGGATGTCCTCGAGCATACCGGGGACCGAGGACACGCGGGCGGAAACCCAGCCCTTCTCCTCTGCATGATCTGCAAGCAGAGTGAGCAGCGTGGTTTTACCCGTTCCGCGTGCACCCGTGAAGATGGTCGTCAGGTTGGGGTCGCCCGGGCCGTTTGTGAATGCGTCGTCGATGTTCTCTATCACGTAGCGACGCCCTGCCATAAACGGAGGGACCTGTCCGAAGCCTGGCGTAAATGGGTTGTTGCGTGCGACCATGCGACCTCCCGATCCTGTGGACGCGAAGCACCGTCTCCGTACGTGTCATGGTACCCGCTCGCCCTTGATTTCTTTTGCAACTTTTGGCATTTTTGGTAATTTTGGCAAATTTGGCTTTTTGGCAAATTGGCACACAGGTGACCAAGGTCCGGGGACTATCCGTTGCGTGTGGTGGCCTCTGTCAGATGGGCATTGGTGACGGCCTGGCGGCACGACCGCCGCTACCGCTGGAAAAGCCAGACCAGAAGAGCGACCTGCGCCACGAGCATCGCGGGGACGCTCAGGTAGAAGAGCGGCTTCCGCGTCTTGTGGTGCGCGACGCGCATACCAACGAGGCCGCCCAGGGCGCCGCCCGCGGCCGAGCAGCCAAGCAGCACCCTCTCGGGAATGCGCCACGCGCCACAGGTCGCCCTCGCCTTGTCCACGCAGAAGAGCGCGAGGGTGACGGCGTTGATGAAGGCCAGGTAGGCCAGAAGGGCGTCCGTGCCCCATGTGGCGAAAGTACTCATGCGGAAGATTGTACCGCCTGGTTGGCCGGTGACATAATGGTTTGCGTATGGCGTGAGTGAGGGGGAGCGATGGGTTCCGAGCAGAAGGATCCGATGGAGGCTCTGGTCGGGCTGGCGGTCCGCGTGATCGTGGCCGTGCTCGTGTTTGCCGTCGCGTTCGAGATCTGCGAGCAGCTGGGCATGGTGCCGCGCGCGATCGCCTGTGCGGCGGGCGTTGCCGTGATGGCATGGCTGCCGCTGATGGGCATGCGCACGCTGTTTGGCCCAGAAGCGCGCCTGGGCAGGGCCGGCTGGAGTACGTACCTGGTGTTCATCGTCACGCTCGCGATTCCCCTGGTGGCGTTTGGCATGCAGGGGAGCATGAACGGTGGCACTGCGGCGGTCATCGTGCTGGTGCCAGGGGTAGCGTTTCTCGCCTCGCTGGGCAGGGGCGCCGGGTCGGGACGGTGACCGCGCAACCGGATGGCCCAGTGACCCGCGAGATGCCAAAAACTTTTTTGGCATGAAGACCTCAACCCCGCTAGCTGCGCAAATGCAAAATGGCCCCGTTTCCAGAAAAGTTTTTGGAATCGGGGCCGTTTGCGTGGCGGTTGTGGGTGGCGCTAGCCCTCGGTCGACTGCCAGGAGTCGTCCCACACGAGGCGGCTGGCGTAGCGCGCGGCGCGCGGGTCGCGGGCGACGGCGTCTTGGGCCTGCTGCCGGTTGTCCCAGTAGTGCATGGGGAAGACGACGTTCGCGCCCAGCTCCTCCATGTAGGCGACCAGGCCCGCGACCGGGTTGGTCAGGCGCGGGTCCACGGGCACAAAGGCAGCGTCCACGTGGGGGCGCTGCCACGCGGCTGAGGCGCGCCTGAGCTCGCGGCGGAAGAACTCGTCCGAGGCCTCGTTCTTCTCGGCCTCGCGGTCCCACTGCCAGGAGTTGAGGTCGCCCGAGAAGTACAGCGTCCGCTCCTGCGCGCGCACCAGGAAGGCGACGCCCTCGTCGTTGGACTCGAGTGTGCGGACCCGGAGCTCGACGGGGTACTCGGCGGACGCGGGAAGCGCCAGGCTCAGTTCCTGGTCGGGGCGGACGGCGTGAACGTCGAGGCCCGCCGGTGCGTGGGGCGCGACGGACTCGTCCACCACGTAGGTGACCTTTGGGAAGTCTTCCGCAAGACGCCAGATGTGGGCATCGTAGTGGTCGTAGTGCGAGTGCGAGACGAACACGACGAGCGGCAGGTCGCGTGCGAGCGGCGGCAGCGCGCCCGTGTACCAGTCGAAGACAAGGTTGCAGCCAGGAAGCTCCACGGCAAAGCCGCTGTGGTAGACGTGCGTGACGCGCATGGGCGCGGCGCCCGCTGCCGCCTGCGCGGCGTCCGTGCCGGCGGCGCTCACGAGAGGCTCCTCACGAAGTCGGCCGCGGACCGCAGCTGCGCGTCCGAGGGGTGGCCGCGGAAGTAGAGCGTGTTGTCGGCCACGGGGATGCCCTTCTGTACCAGGACGTTCTTGATCAGGTCAATGGCATGCTTGGACAGCCACGAGGTGGAGAAGACCGCGGCCTTTTGCACGAGGGCGGGGTCGAGGGATACCAGGTAGTCCCTGAGGCGTGCGTCGATCCCGTAGGCGTACAGGGCGCCTCCAACAAAGAGGATGTCGACCGGCTCCGTGAGCGCGGCGTCGTCGGCGTCGACAGAGACGGCCTCCGTCCCGGCAGCCTTTGCGATTGCCTCCGCGACGGCCTTGGTGTTTCCCGAGCGCGAGAAGTACCTTACAGCAGACTTCATGCATTCCTCCGTTGGTTGGCGCGTCCCCGCGGGCGGTGCCCGGCGCCGCCCGGCGGGACGCGAGTTTGACAGTTGGCTTATACCCAACGCGCCCGCTCGCGCGGCTCGCCTATAGCTTGCCTATAATGTGTGCGTTACATTGCGCCCGCAGGGAGGTCAAAGGTCACATGCTGCCCGTCATCCTGATAGTGCTTGCCGCCATCGTCACGCTGGTGGTGCTTTCCTCGCAGCTGGTGTGGGGCCTCGTGCTGGGCACGGCCGCCTGCCTGGTGCTCGCGGTGCTGTCCTACGTGGGCTACCGCAAGGTGAGCGACGCCCGGCCCACGGAGCGCGTCTGCTCCGCCTGTGGCAGCACCAACGTGAGGCTGCGCGACCGCGGCGTTGACCCGGAGGCCGCGCACTCCGGCTTCTGGGATATCACGGGCGCCATCGGCAACGTTGACTTTGACCAGCTGATCCAGTGCCGCAAGTGCGGCCACGCGGAGCCCTACATCACGGGCGAGGCGCTCGTGCTCGCGCGCGAGGACTGCCGCAAGCGCCTCATGTTCTGGGGATGCGTCACGGCGGTGTGCGCGCTCTTCTCGCTCTGGATGCTCTTTGTCTGA
>NZ_JBJEHW010000070.1:0-10607 GCF_051876455.1 Parafannyhessea sp. | reverse complement strand
GCTAGATGTCCTCGTCCTCGTTGGTGTCGCGCACGGCCAGGCGGTACTGCTTGGGCGTGATGCCGCACTCGCGCTTGAACGTGTTCGCGAAGTAGGGCTGGCTCGAGAAGCCCGTGAGTGCGCTTATCTCGCTCAGGGAGTACTTGGTGTAGTGGAGGAGGCGCTTGGCCTCGTCCATGCGGCGGTAGCGCACGTACTGGTTGATGGTGAGGCCGGTCTCCGCCTTGAAGTGCTTGGTGAGGAACGACGTGCTGCAGCCGATGCGGTGCGCGAGCTCCTCGATCGTGGGGACGGCCGCGAGGTTGTTGACCACGATCTTGATGCACTCGTGCACCTCGGGGCTGATGCCGCTGGGCGTGCGCACGCTGTTGACGATGGTCGCGACGTCCATGAGCATCGCGTTGAGCAGCGTGACGACCTCGACCTCGGAGTTCGTCTCCTCGCACTTGGCGATGTAGGCCGAGAGCATCTGCAGGCCGAGCTTGGTGCCGATGCCGCCCGGGATGGCGCCGTGCAGGAAAGTCTCCGTCGCGTCTACGATGAACTCGTCCTTCGCCATGCGCAGGTTGCCGTTGCCCATGGTGGCGGAGAGCTCGCTCACCAGGTTGTCGTGGTAGGTCTGCGTGCCCAGGCCGGACCAGATCTCGTCCACGGCGCCCTCGCGCACGAGGCGCGTGATGTCGTTGCGCACGAGCATGCTCTGCTCGATCGAGAAGCTGTCCTGCTGCCTGGACGCCTCGCGATGCACGTCGTTCACGGCCTCGTACTCGGTGATGTCCGCCACCGCCTCGTCCGAGGAGGCGTTCGCCAAGAGGTGGAAAAACGCCACGAGCGCGCAGAAGCGAATGAAGGTGTAGCGCGGTATGCGCGCGAGCAGCGGCGCGACCTCCTCGCGCCTGGTGGTGGGGATGCCCGTGAGGTTCATGAAGTGCTCGAGCACGAGTCCCTGGCGTCCCAGAGGGAACGTGGGGCCGATGACGAACTCCAGGCCGAGGGCGTCGTGCCTCGCATACCCAAACAGGGCGTCGTCGTGCGTGGAGTACGTGGCGTAGGGCTTCTCGAGCGCGCGCAGGGGGAGAAGGGCGAACGCGTCCGGGGTGATGTCCGAGGGGAATCCCGAGCTCGCTATGCGCGTCTGGCCCTTCCAGCACGCGATGGGAATGCCGTGCGATGCGAGGAAGAGCTGGCAGAGGTGTGTCGCGAACTGGGCCGAGTCGGGCCCGCTTTTGGGCTCTGGTATGGAAACGTTACCAGAATCGTTTGTGGAAGCGCCCATGCGACCCCCTTTGAACGAAAAATGAGATTGCGTCAGAATTTACAACTATGTGGCAAAAATAGTATTACACACCACCTTCCGATTGTGATAATCAGACTCGTCAATTGGAAGGACAACCTGCAAAAGCGCACGTTGTCCCTATAGGGGGAGCAATCATGAGGTATCTGGTTCTTGTGAGTCACGGTACGTTTGCACAAGGTCTTCACTCCGTTCTGAAGATGCTCGCAGGCGACCGCGACGAGGTGCTGAGCTGCTCCCTCAAGGAGGGCGAAGGCGCGGACGAGTACGTCGCCGAGCTCAAGCAGACCATCTCCGTCATAGGTGAGAACGATTCCGTCTTCCTGTTTGGCGACATCATCGGCGGGTCTCCGCTGACGAACGCGATAAACACGATCACCGAGGCCGGCCTGCTGCCGCGCACGCGCATCTTTGGCGGCGTGAACCTGCCCGCCGTGCTGACGGCCGCCCTCTCGCCCGAGGCTGACGACGACTCGCTCGCGGCCGACGTGGTGAGCGAGGGCGCAGCTGCGCTGCAGGAGTTCGTCGTGAACGTCGAGGACGACGACGAGGACGACCTGTAGCGGCCACGGCGCCGCTCCCGGCGGGAGGCGCCCCGTAACTGAGGGCGCCCGTTCTTCTCGCCTGACGAGTCCACTTCTATAACCTAGATCTCTTACCTGCCGTATCCATGGCTCTGGTACTGCCAGGCTTCCCAACGAAGCCTGTGGGGGACTGTACGCATTTTCGTGAAAGGGGAGTACGTATGATTTCGTTTGTGCGCGTTGACGACCGTATGATCCACGGTCAGACGGTGACCAGGTGGTCGCTGGAGTATCCCTGCGACGGCATCATCGCTGTGAACGACGCCGCTGCCACCAACCCGGTGCTCAAGGCTGCCTACAAGGGCGCCGCGCCCGAGAAGAAGATCTTCGTCTGGACGATGGAGCACTTCCTGGCCAAGGCCCAGAAGGTCCTGGACTCCGACTCCAGGTACTTCCTCATCACCAAGAACCCGATCGACATGAAGAAGATCCTCGTCGACCACAAGTTCGTGCCGTCCGATGTCAAGCGCGTCATCATCGGGCCCTGCAACGACCGTCCCGGCGCCGTCAAGCTGGGCAACAACCAGTCCATCACCCAGGAGGAGGCGCAGGCCCTGGAGGACATCACGAAGGCTGGTTACACCGTCGAGTTCGCACTGATCAAGGAGAAGTCCATTGGCGAGTGGCCGAAGTTCCGCGATCAGTTCGACGTCAAGTAAGTCTCGTCACCGGAAACGAAAGGCAGAGTGACACGTATGGCCATTAACGCGTTCCAAGCCGCTTTGCTCGGCATCTTCGCATGCCTGGCATCGCTCCCTGGCATGGGCGGCACCACGATCGGTAACTACACCCTCGGACGCCCGCTCGTCGGCGGCCTCATCGTCGGCCTCATTCTCGGCAACGTTCAGCTGGGCATCATCGTCGGCGCGGCTATCCAGCTCGTCTACATCGCCCTGGTGACTCCTGGCGGAACGGTCTCCGCCGACGTCCGTGCCGTCACCTACATCGGCATCCCCCTGGCCATCCTCGCCATCAAGGCCCAGGGCCTCGACCCCAACTCCACGGCCGCCGCTGGCCTCGCCGCCTCGCTCGGCGCTGCAGTCGGCACCCTCGGCACCGTCCTCTTCTACGGCACCGCGACCATCAACCTGGTCTGGCAGGGCATCGGCTGGAAGGCCATGGAGACCGATGACTGGCAGAAGATCAAGAAGACCCTTCCCATGGTCGACTTCGTCCTGCCTTGGATCGGCCACATCCTCTTCTCCTTCCTCCCCACGTTCATCATCTGCATGGCTGGCGCTCCTATGGTCAAGGTCATGAAGGACTACCTGCCCATGGACGGCATCGCGATGAAGACGCTCTTCACCGTTGGTTCGCTCCTTCCTGCCGTCGGTGTCGCAATCCTGTGCAAGCAGGTCATCGAGAAGCCGCTCGACTGGGTCATCTTTGGCTTCGGCTTCACGCTCGCTGCCGTCATGAAGTGCAACCTGATCGCCTCCGCGCTGATCGCAGTGTTCTTCGCACTCCTGAACTATGAGATCCAGCAGGCCAAGGCCGCCAAGCCCGCAATCGCCGATGCTTCGGCCGCCGCTGTTGACGATGACGAGGAAGATGAGGACATCTAATGGCTGAGAAGAAGAAGCTTTCCCAAGCGGCACTCAAGAAGAGCTTCCGCAACTGGGCGTACGGTAACCTTACCTGCTTCTCGCAGGAGCACATGCAGACCTTCGGCTACCTGGTGGCCATGCTGCCAATCGTCGACGAGCTGTATGACAACGACGAGGACAAGGTCAAGTCCCTCAGGACCTACACCACGTTCTTCAACACCGAGCCTCAGATCGGTACCCTGGTCGTCGGCCTGACCGCCGGCCTCGAGGAGGCTCGCGCCAACGGCGAGCCCCTCGACGACGAGACCATCAACGGCATCCGTGCTGGCCTCATGGGCCCGCTCGCCGGCCTCGGTGACTCCATCATCGTCGGCACGTTCATCCCCATCCTGCTCGGCATCGCCCTCGGACTTTCCACTGGCGGCTCCGTGCTCGGTCCCCTGTTCTACATCGTGGCCTGGAACCTCATCATGTACTTCGGCATGAAGTACGCGTACAACCAGGGCTATACCATGGGTGGCGCCGCCGTCGAGGCGCTCGTCGGTCCGCAGTCCGCTGCCCTGCGTAGCTCCATCGTCATGGTCGGCACCATGGTCATCGGCGCCGTCGCCGCGACGTGGATCAGCATCAGCACCTCGCTGAAGTTCCAGTTCAGCGCGAAGAGCGCGTTCGTGCTGCAGGACACCCTGGACAACATCTTCCCGAAGGCCCTGAACTTCTTCTTCGTGTGGCTGTGCTGGTGGTTCATGACCAAGAAGAAGATCAGCCCGACCGTTGTCATGCTGATCCTCGTTCTTATCGCCTTCGTGGGCGTCCTCGTCGGCTTCTTCGACCCGGGCCTGAAGTACTAGTTCTTGGAATTGCGGTCAACCCGCGTGTCGCACATGCTGGGAGGGGTGTGCGATACGCGGAACGGCCCCCACAGGCAGCCGGCCTCGTGCAAGTTTGCAGGAGGCCGGCTTTCTTTAGGGACCGATCGGCAAGGCGTCGTACGGGTTACAAGGTCATCCGTATCCAGGCGGGTCACGTGCGCGTCAAGGAAACTGGTGAAACTTCGGCTATTCTCTTCCAAGGAAGAGACCGGGAGGAATCATGGCTAACGACAAGAGCAAGCAGGGCAAGGCGACAACGGCAAAGCAGGGTGGCGCCAACGCATCCAGCGCGCAGCCGACCATGAGCAAGGCGCAGCGCGAGGCCCTGATCGACGAGGCCGACAAGCAGACCCGCGCCATCATGCGCCTTGAGGTCTACAAGCGCCTGAGCTACTCCGTCGTCGCGGTCGGCGCGCTCCTGATCTACTCGTACGTCTTTCAGCACGCCGCGTTCTGGACCTACGCGCTGGGCATCGTCTGCATCGTGTTTGGTGCGGCTGCGGCGATCGTCCTCTACATCGGCGTCCGCAACGCAAAGAAGAACGTCAGGCGCATCCTCGAGGCAGTCGGCGTCGACCCCGATGCCGTGAGGACCAAGAAGGACGTCAAAGCAGAGACGGGGGAGAAGAGCAAGACAGCCGCCAGCGACCATGCCAAGGGCAAGGGCGGCAAGCCGAAGTCGAAGTAACGGTGGCTCGATCTTCTCGTCTGCTCGTGCCTCTTTTGGCCGTCATCCACGGCTTTTCTGCCGCTCGCGTGTACCACGGGCGTTTGGATTGCGCGGTGGTTTGGCAGTCTGCCTGCGAGAATCGCGTGAATATCGTATGGTAGAGGGGCATGTGCAAGACGAAAGGACTTTGTGATGGCTCGAAAGCTGACGGGACAGGAACGCGACGACGCGGAGGCGCTGCGCGACGCGTTGGTGCAGGCGCTCGGTCCCGCTGACAGGGGCTATGCCCCCGGGATATCGAGCGCGCTCGTCCGCGTGAAGGGCGACAGGGTCTCGGCAGACGACCTCGACCGGATCATGGGCAAGTACGACGTGAGCAATACCGCCCTCAAGCGGATGGTCAAGGCGGGCATCCTGGTGCCCGCGGACGACGCGAAGGGTAGCTATGACCTGTGCATCCCCACTGTCGAGGACGCCGGCGAGGAGGCGCAGGGCGACTCCGACCCTGCTCCCGAGGCGGGGTCGGACCCTAACGCCGAGGAGCCCGTGCCAGCTGATGGCGCGAATGACTCCCAGGCAGAGGTTGACGTCGACGCAGGCGCCCCCGAGCCCGATGCGCCCGTGGCCGCCTCCGATTCTGATGCGGATGTTAGTGCGGATGCCCCCGAAACCTCTGCCGAGGCGAATGCGGCTGCGACCACCTCAGACTCCACCGACGCGGGCGAGAAGGACGCGCCCGACGCGCCTGAGGCCGCCTCGGCAGACGACGCCGCGCCCCAGCCCGAGCCCGCAGCCAACGGCAAACAGCCCGGCAACGCACGCCGCCGCAAGGAGCAGCCGCGCCGCGAGCTCAAGAGCGTGCCGTACGTGCGCCGCGGCAGCGAGGCCGACGCCGAGGCACGCCAGAAGATCGTGCAGCTCGACCCGCGCTTCTGGATGAACGGCTGGCTGCTCTCGCACCCGGGTGCCTACACCATGTACGAGCGCGAGATAACCGCCATAAACGACGTGCTGACGGACGGCATGCTCCCTGGCGACATCACGCGGCGCCAGCTTGCCTACCAGATGGGCGGGGACGAGAAGTTCTTCGAGTACGGGAGCGACGGCTTCCGCCTGCTGCGCGCCATGGGGATGGAGGACGTGGTGCGCCACCGTCCCATGCCCAAGAGCGACCTCGTGTACCACGCGCCGCGCCGCCGAAAGCACATGCGCGTGCTGGTGACCGAGAACCTCGACCCCTACCAGGACGTCCACGACCTCATGTACGAGGACGGCCGCACGCAGATCCTGGGCGAGCGCGTGCACGCCGTGGTGCTGGGCGGCGGCACGCCCGTGCTGGAGCACAACCGGCTCTCGCTCTTGCTCGACACGCTGGGCGCGGACACGGTGGAGGTGCTCTACTGGGGCGACATCGACCGCGCGGGCGTGGACCTCATGATGAAGCTGAAGGCAGAGCTGGGCGAGAAGTACAAGTTCACGTCCTTCTCGCCTGCGTACAAGCTCATGGTGGACCGCGCGATGGAGCGCTTCCCGGACCCCGCGGACAACGAGTCCACCGGCCAGGCAAAGCTGGACGTGCCGGACATGTCGCTCATGTGCGAGGGACTCTCGCCTGAGGAGGCGGACTACGCGCGCGCCGTGGTCGAGGCGTGCGGGCTCATTCCGCAGGAGATCCTGACCAAGCGCGACCTGTAGCGGCACGGCCTGCGGTGCCGTCGGCGATGCGGCCGACCGCGCCTACGCGAGCGAGATGCGGTACTGCTGGTGGTCGTTTCCGGCCAGCCAGAGTGCCATCTGCTCGTTCGTGTAGCGCACGTTGTTGCACAGGCGGCGCGGGCCGATGGGGTCCTTCACCAGGAAGGCGCCGTCCTCGTGGCGCCAGACGCACACGATGTGCCCGTGGTGGTGCTGCATGCCCGTCTCGTCCAGGGGCTGCGGCGTGCCGTCGGCAAAGCGCCAGGGGTGCGTGCCCTGCCTGTCCGCGCTCGACGCCCAGATCACGTCGCCCTGCTCGAGGGCCTGCGCAAACGCGTCCACGCTGCGCTCCATGTCCCGCGAGCGGATGCCAAAGGTGCGCTCGTTGTACGCGTTGAGCTTGGGGCACAGGTTGCGCCCGCCCACCAGGCTCTTGGCGCACTCGTCCATGTTGTCCCGGCGGTAGCGCGCCAGCACGTCGGCCGGCGTGAGCTCCTGGTTGGTGAGCAGGTCAAGGCACATGGTCATGGCGCACAGGCCGCAGCCGGACTGCTCCACGTCCCACTGCCAGTAGGGGAGGTCCGCCCATGCGGCGCCCTCGCCACCGGCGTAGGACTGGGTAAAGTGGAGCCGTTCCGCCTTGTCCTGCGGCATGAGCACCTGTGGGACCTCCCTGCGTGAGCTGCGTCGCGGTTCCAGGGGCGTCAATATGCGACTTTGCCAGAGGATTCCGCGCTGGTTTTCGGGCAATAGTATGATTTTTGCCATGGTGTGACGCAAGCGACACGTTGGAGGATGCACATGATCAAGCTCGTCCTTACGGACATGGACAACACGCTGCTGCCGTTTGGCTGCGAGCGGGTGAGCCCCCGCGCGCTTGACGCCATACAAGAGGTGCGCGCGGCGGGCGTGGAGTTTGGCCCCGCCACGGGCCGCGACGCCCAGGAGCTGCTGCGCTTCTTTGGCGGCGACGACTCCGCCTTCCAGACGGGCATCCTCAGCAACGGCAAGAAGGTCTGCCTGGACGGCGAGCTCAGGCACGTGAGCTACATCGACAACGCGGCGCTCCAGCGCCTGGCGGACTACGTGGGCGGCTTCGACGGCTGCTTTGTGACGGCCTACCCCTTCAAGACGGACGCGAGCAACCCCGCCTGGTGCATCGGCGCCACGGCGGAGGAGGTGGCGCCCTACGCGCGGGACTTCCGCTTTGCCCCCACGCTGGTGGACGCCGTGCCGGAGGACAAGCTGATCGGGGCGACGGTTGCCTGCCCGCTGGGCCAGGACGTGTTGGAGAAGATCAAGGCGCGCGGCATGGAGCTCTGTCCCGAGTTCGACATCGTGCAGCCCGTGGCCCGCTGGTGCGACGTGGTGCCGCACGGGCTCAACAAGGGCACGGCTCTGCCGCTCCTGTTGGACAGCATGGGCATCACCCCGGACGAGGTGCTGTTCTTTGGCGATGCGGAGAACGACCTGGCCATCATGCGCGCGGTCCCCAACTCCGTGGCGGTGGCCAACGCCACGCCTGAGGCGGCGGCAGCGGCGCGCTACCACATAGGCCGCTGCGACGAGGACGGCGTGGCCAAAGCCCTGGAGGAGCTTGCCTGCGCCACGCGCGAGGGCCGCACGCCGCGCTTCATGCAGGGGCAGGATGCCTAGCGGTATGATACTCACACCCGCGCGGGCCGCATGGGCCGCCCCGCGCGTCGGCCGATGGTGACAGGAGGAGGGGACATGGCCAAGCGCGTATCGCAACTGGGCCTCGCGAGCGACGAGATTCCCGCGCAGGCGGACGCGTCGCAGGGGCCCAAGAAGAGCCACAGGACCAGGAACACGGTCATCGCCGTGGTGATAGCCCTTCTCGTCGTGTACTTCGCCCTCCTTGGTCGCAGCTACCTTGCAATCCAGGACGCCACCGCGGACGTGACCGCGGACTACGCGGAGCTCACCACCGCCGCCAAGAAGGCGCAGTACAGCTCCGCCATCTCGGCGGCGCGCAGGCTCACCAAGGCGATGGACAAGATCCAGGCCCAGACGCAGCTCTGGGTGTGGGGGATCCCCGCGCGCCTGCCCATCATAGGTGACGACGTGCGCATGGCGCGCACGCTGGCCGCCGTGGGCAAGCGCTCGTGCGACGACGCGCTCATACCCGTGTGCGACAAGCTCGAGAAGGTCATTCCCGCGGACGGCTCCAAGCTGGGCTCCGCCAAGGACCTGTCGAGCCTGCTCAAGGAGCTGGACAGCGCCGAGGACGTCACGAAGGACTGCGAGAGGCAGGTCAAGGCGCAGGGCGACGCGCACTTTGACGACCTTAACGACAAGCGCGACGAGCTGCTGTCGCTCCTTTCGGGCATAAACGACACGTACGAGAACCTTCAGGACGAGATATCGCTGCTCAAGTCCGCAAGCGACCTCGTCTCGTTGATCACCGGCTAGGCGAGGCGCATGGGCAGCAAACGGCCAGAGACCGACTCCGAGGTCTTTTGGGGCAAGAACGACCCGCAGGGCCAGCTCTCCAGGCGGCACGGCTGGCCCTTTGGCCTCGGCCGCGGCAGGTCAAAGGCCGACTCCGGCACCAAGGGCGATGCCAAGGGCCAGCTTCCCGCCGCAAGGCAGTCCGGCCGCAGGCAGACCGGCTACATAGACTACGCCGACGTGACGCTCGTGAAGGACGAGCCGGAGCCCGACGCCGAGGACGCGTCGCCCGAGGTGACCGAGCAGACCGTCGACCCCGACAAGGTGGTGCTCCCGGAGCGCCTGATGCAGGTGGCGCTGGGCGAGAAGAGCGTTACGCCCGAGCAGGAGGCTCCGACCAAGGACGAGGCCCCGGCCGAGGACGACGTGCCTGCCAAGGAAGAGGCGTCCCCCAAGGAGGGCGCTCCGGCCAAGGAGGAGGCTCCAGCCAAGGAAGGCGCCCCAACGGAGGGGGACGCCTCTGCAAAGGAGGAACCCGCAGGTCAGGAGGCCTCTGCCAAGGAGGGCTCGCCAGCAAAGGACGATGCTCCCGCAAAGGGCGAGAGGCACCCCAACCTTGTGGTGAGGGTCGAGCCGTCCCCGCAGGCGGACGAGGGCAAGAAGGACGCGGCCGTCGTGGTCGCGATGGGGCACAAGGCGTCCGATGCCAAGAGGGCCGGGGCCAAGCAGGCCAAGCCCGCCGGGGACGAACCCGCGGCCAAGCCGAAGCCCGCGGCCGAGCAAGAACCCGATGCCGAGCAAGAACCCGATGCCGAGCAAAAGCCCGAGCCCAAGGCAGGGCCCGAGGCCAGGCGCGAGGCGGAGGCCGCGCCCGCATCCGAGCCCAAGGCGGAGCCCAACCCCGCACCCGAGCCTGCGGCAACGGCGGCCTCCCAGCCGGCACCCGGCCAGGAGCTGCACGGCAGGCACTTCTCGGACGCGATGGCCGCCCCCGGGCGCGACTACGACGACACGGACCTTGCGGAGGACGAAATCGCCCAGCTCAAGTCCCGTGCCGAGGCGGGCGACCGCACGGCCATGCGCTCGCTTGGCAATCGCTACCAGGCCGGCAACGGCGTCCCCAAGAACTACGACCTCATGCGCGAGTGGTGGGAGCGCGCCGCCCAGGCGGGCAACACCACCGCCATGTGGGACCTGGGCTACTACTACCTCATCGGCAAGTACCTCAAGCAGGACATCGCGCGCGGCGTGGCGTGGTTCGACCTCGCGATAGAGAACGGCAACGCGGACGCGGCCTTCCAGCTGGCCCTCTGCTACGGCACGGGCATGTTCGTGGAGAAGAGCTACGACGCCGCCCGCAAGTACTTCACGCAGGCGCTGCGCCTGGGCCGCGAGGACGCCCAGGAGGAGATAGACGAGTGCGACCGCATGCTCCAGGAAGGCGTGCACGCGAGCGCCTCCGCCGGGCCGCGCGGCGGCAACATCGTGCTCTCGCACGTGAGCCGCAGCTTCGGCCGCAAGAAGGTGCTGGAC
>NZ_JBJEHW010000069.1:0-3903 GCF_051876455.1 Parafannyhessea sp. | reverse complement strand
GAGAAGTTCGAGGCCAAGACCGGCAACCAGGTCCTGGTCTCCGGCCTGGGGTCCTCCGCCGGCATCGAGGCCGTCATCAGCGGCACCGCCGACATCGCGAGCTCGAGCCGCGACCTCACCAAGGAGGAGGCCAGCCACGAGCTCGTGTCGACCGTCATCGCGCACGACGGCATCGCGATCATCGTGAACGACTCCAACCCGGTCAAGAACGTCACGCTCGACCAGCTGAGGGACATCTACGCGGGCAAGATCACCAACTGGAAGGAGCTTGGCGGCCCCGACCTCGCCATCCAGCTCGTCAACCGCGACGAGGCCTCCGGCACGCGCGAGGCCTTCCGCTCCATCGTCATGCGCGGCGCGGAGTTCGACCGCAGCGCCGCGGTGCTCCCCGGCACCGGGCAGGTGCGCGACGTGGTCAGCCGCTCCAAGGGCGCCATCGGCTACATCTCGATCGGCTTCGTCAAGAGCGACTTCGCCACCACGACGGTCAGGACGCTCACGGTCAACGGGGTCAAGGCCACGGAGGACAACGTAAGCAACGGGAAGTACCCCATCTCGCGCGACCTCTACTTCTTCACCAACGGAGACCCCCAGGGCGTCTCGTACCAGTACATCAGGTTCGTCCTCTCCGACCAGATGACCAAGACCATCGAGGAGGCGGGCTACATCCCCGTCAACTGGGACCAGTCCGCCAAGGGCGACACCACGTCGACCGCCTCGACCGACGATGCCAGTACCTCGGGAGGTGAGGGCAAGTGAGCGGGTCAGAAGAGCAACAACAGCAAGAGCGAGAAGAGCATGACGAGCTCCTCGACGGCCTCGAGCAGCCGCCGCACATCTCGGACATCGAGCCCAACAAGGACGAGGCGCTCAGGAAGAGCGCCCGCGAGCTCAAGCTCATGGACCATGCAACGTACGTGAAGGAGGGCCTCCTCAAGGACCTCTTCCTCCTGTGCGCGCTCATCGCCGTGGCGGCCGTGGCCCTCATCTTCGTGTTCACGCTCGCCAAGTCGCTGCCCGTGTTCACCCAGATCGGGCTCGGCGGGTTCTTCTCGTCCACCTGGGCCCCGTCCGAGGGCCACTACGGCATACTCGCGCTTCTCGCCGGCTCCGCGCTCGTCACCGTGGGCGCACTCGTCATTGGCGTGCCGCTCGCCGTGGGCTGCGCCGTGTACCTCACCCAGATAGCGACGCGCAGGGTCACCAGGGTCGTGAGCACGGCCGTCGACCTCCTGGCCGGCATTCCCTCGGTCATCTACGGCTTCTTCGGGCTCGTGGTGCTGCGCCCGCTCATCGCCGACGCCTCGGGCGGCCTCGGCTTCGGCGCGCTCACGGCCTGGCTCGTGCTCGCCATCATGATCGTCCCCACCATCACTACGCTCTCGATGGACGCACTCAACTCGGTCGACCCCGGCGTGCGCGAGGCGTCCTTCTCCATGGGCGCGACCCGCTGGCAGACCATCTACAAGGTCGTGCTGCCGGCCGCCAAGGTGGGTATCGTCAACGCCATCGTCCTGGGCATGGGCCGCGCCATCGGCGAGACCATGGCCGTCCTCATGATCGTGGGCAACGCGCCCGTCTTCCCGCACTCCATCACGAGCCCCGTGGCCACGCTCACGAGCCAGATCGCCCTCGACATGGGCTACTCCTCCGGCCTCCACCGAGCCGCCCTGTTCGGCATGGGTGTCGTGCTTTACGTCATCTCCGCGGGCCTCGTGGGCATCGTCCGCATCATCACCAGCAGGAGCGAGCGCCGCGAGCGCGAGGCCTCCCGTCCCGCCACGCCGGTGGCCGAGAAGGACGCGCGCTCCGTGGCAGAGGGCCCCTCGGCATCGAGCGCCTCCGCGGTCCGCGCGCAGGAGAGCTCCGCGCAGCTCATCAGGAGCCGCCTCGCCCGCGCCAAGAAGCCGCGCGTCTCCAAGGACGCGACCGACGGCATCATGACCGGCGTCTTCGTGGCCGCTGGCTTCGTCACCACCGCGATCCTCCTCCTCATCATCGGCTTCGTGGTCATCAACGGCGCACCGCAGATCACGCCCGCCTTCATCTTCACGTGGCCCAAGGGCGTCAACGCCGAGGGCGGCATCTTCCCCACGATCGTCTCAACGCTCTACGTGACGGCGCTCGCCACGCTCTTCGCCACGCCCGTGGCGGTGCTCGCCGCGGTGTACCTGGCGGAGTACGCCCACCAGGGACGCCTGGTCGATTTCATCCGCTACGCCACGGACACGCTCGCCTCCGTCCCCTCAATCGTCATGGGACTCTTCGGCTACGCCGTGTTCGTGGAGGCCTGCGGATTCGGGCTGTCCATGCTCTCCGCGGCGCTCGCCCTGGCCCTGCTCATGCTTCCGCTCATCATGAGGACCACGGAGGACGCCATCCGCTCCGTTCCGCGCTTCATCCGCTGGGGCGCGTACGGCCTCGGCGCCACCAAGTGGCAGGTCGTGAGCAAGATCGTGCTGCCCGCGGCCTTCCCCAGGATCGCGACCGGCATCGTGCTCGCCATCGGCCGCGCCATCGGCGAGACGGCCATCGTGCTCTACACCATGGGACAGGCGGTCAACCTGCCCGTGACGCCGCTCGACTCGGGCCGCTCCATGCCCGTCCACCTGTACCTGCTCGCAAACGACGGCATCAACATGGGGGCTGCCTACGGAACGGCGCTCCTGCTCATGATCATGATCCTGGCCTTCAACCTCTTCGCGCGCTACATCTCCAAGCGCGGCGCCAGGCAAAAGGGAGGGAAGTAGCGTGACCGTCTATCGCCATGCACCCAAGAACCCACAGGGCGAGGGTATCCACGTCGAGGACTTCAACTTCTGGTACGGTGACTTCCATGCGCTCACGGGCGTCAACCTCGACATCGCGCCCCGCAAGATCACGGCGTTCATCGGGCCTTCGGGCTGCGGCAAGTCCACGTTCCTGCGCTGCATGAACCGCATGAACGACCTGATCGAGGGCACGCGCGAGGAGGGCCTCATGGCCCTCGACGGGCACGACATCTACGCCCCCGGCGTGGACCCCGTCGACCTCCGCCGCCGCGTGGGCATGATCTTCCAGCAGCCCAACCCGTTCCCCAAGTCGATCTACGAGAACGTCGCCTTCGGCCCGCGCCTGCAGGGCGTGACCTCCAAGTCCGACCTCGACGACATCGTGGAGGAGTCGCTCAAGCGCGCGAACCTCTGGAAGGAGGTCTCGGGCCAGCTGGGAAAGAACGGACTCGCGCTCTCCGGCGGCCAGCAGCAGCGCCTCTGCATCGCGCGCGTGCTCGCCGTGCAGCCGGACGTCCTCCTCATGGACGAGCCGTGCTCCGCCATCGACCCCACGAGCGTCCAGAAGGTGGAGGACCTCATGGCCGAGCTCGCCCCCACGGTCACGATCATCATCGTGACCCACTCCATGCAGCAGGCCGCACGCATCAGCGACTACATGGCCTTCTTCCTGCAGGAGCGTGCGGGGGAGCCCGCGACGCTGATCGAGTACGGGGACACGAAGGAGATCTTCTCGCGCCCCCGTGACCCCAGGACCGAAAGCTACATCACCGGCCGCTTTGGCTAGACGTGCCGCCGGCAGGACACGGGAACGAGAGGGAGGCTACCCATGCGCGAACAGTTTGACAAGCAGCTCGTCGAGATGCGCCAGGAGGTCGTCGCGATCCTGAGGGACGTGGACGTCGAGCTCCACGACGCCGTGGACGCCCTGGTGGAGGGCGACCGCGAGAAGGCCAAGGAAACCAAGAAGGCCACCAAGAAGATCGACCAGCGCTGCGAGGAGCTGGAGGACAAGGCCTACCAGACGGTCACGCTGCAGCAGCCCGTGGCCTCGGACCTCCGCCTGATCCAGTTCATCGTGTACGCGGACTTCAACCTGCAGCGCATGAGCAATCACGCCCGCAACATCGCC
>NZ_JBJEHW010000068.1:0-4041 GCF_051876455.1 Parafannyhessea sp. | reverse complement strand
AGTAGAGGTAGGGCTGCTCGGCCGCAAGGATGCCCTCGTAGCCCTTGACACGCGTATAGAGGTCTGCGAAGTAGAAGAACTCCTTGATGAACCTCACGAAGTCATCGGAGCCGTTGAGGCCCATGCGGACGTGGTTGTCCCGGACCCACGTGTGGAAGCTGCCTCCGATGAGGTCGAAGTCCTCGGGCTCGGCGCCCTTCTTGTTCTCGCGGATGGTCTGGGCGTACTTGGCGCGGAGCCACGCCTTGATGCAGTCCTCCTCCTCGCCGTTACCAAGCTCCTTGAGCGCGAACACCTTCTCCTTCCAGGTACCGTTTAGCTTCTCGCGCAGCTTGTCGTCGGCTACCTCGGAAAGCAGGTACCCCTTGAGCATCTCGGCTGAGGTGAGGCTGAGACCGCGGTCGTTCATGGTCACGAAGACCTTGTAGGCGTCCTGCTCGGTCTCTGTGGGAATCTCGATGAAATAGACCTTCTCCGCCAGCCAGTCGGCGAAGTAGGGCATGGCGTGGTCGTCGATCCTCCCGGGGAAGAGGTCGACGATGTCCTGGTACCTCCCGTAGAGGTTCATGACGCTCTCGCCTGAGCCGGTCGTGTCGAAGTCCTTGTCCTCGAAGAGCGCCCGGAGGCAGTCCTCCCGCTCCTCGACTGAGATGTTGAAGGAAGACTTGCCATAGCTCTCCGAGTAGATCATCTGGTCGATGGCGCTGACCGTCACGTTGATGTCGAGGAGGCGCCGCCTGACATAGATGAGAAGCAGCGTGAGCGAGGAGAGGCGTTGCTGCCCGTCGATGATAGCGTTCTCTCGCCCCGCGAGCACGACGCTGCCCATGAAGTAGACACCGTATTTCGATACTTCAGTCCGCTCGTGGCTCGGGTCGTAATAGGTCAGGAACTCGTCAGTGAGGTCATCCACGAGCTCCTGGATCTGCTTGCGCTGCCATGCGTACTCGCGCTGGTAGTAGTGGATGGAGTACTTGGTGTTCTGGAGAAGCTCCTTGAGCGACTTCTCGTGGCCCTCGATCTTTCTCATGTGGTTTGTCTTCCTATGATTAGATACTGTACATAAAGTCCTAGTCCATCGGCTTTACGACGGACTCGACGAAGGCGATCTCATTCTCGTTGAGTCCGTAGCGCTCGTAGAGCATGTCGTCGGTCCACTCGTGGTCATACGTGAGGTCAGGTACGAACGCAAAGGTGTCTTTCGTGACGTGCTGAGCAAGCTTTCGTAGCGAAATCAGAAAACGAACGAGACGTGTACGGAGGTAGGATACGTACGAGAGAGCTTCGCTCTCATGCTCAAAGAGCCCGGCGACAAGGTAGGTCTCCGAGCATGCAGTGCTAACGCCGGCAATGATGGGTGTAGAGAGGAACTTGGTCTCGACGGCGGCGCTGGTGCCTTGGACGGCTGTTACGAGTACCTTCCAAGCATCCAGCCAATCTTGGTGGTTGGGAACATCTTTTCTCTCAATCCAGCTGACGCTCTGCGAGCCATAGAGCTTAACCGGATCGTCAAGACCATCGGGGCTTTCGCTACCGTGGAAATACGTACGCAAACCAAAAGGCTTGGAGCTAGATACCCTAGCGTCAAGTGTCGGCTCGCTCTTCGCTCGTACCTTCTCCAAGATGGGCAAGGCCTCGTTCCTTCTCACGAGAACGTCGTACTCATCGAGGTAGCGGGCGATCGCCTCGCCCACGGGCTTGCCGTCCTCCATGGTCTGGACGGTGCAGGGGCCGTCCCAGGAGCGGTCCCAGAGGAAGTACGAGATGCCGCCGCGTATCTTAACGTTCGGGAAGGGCTCGTAGAGCTTGGGGAAGTCAACGAGCTCGCGCAGGTGGTGGTCGTGGAGCATGCGGTCGCGGTAGTCGTCCAAGCCCTTGCCGCCACTGAACCATCGCGACGGTGTGATCATCGAGACGTACTCCGGGTCGAGGTCGATGGCGGTCTCGACGAACTCCTGATAGACGGGCATAGCTGAGTTGTTATGCCCTCCGTCGTCCTTCTGATAGGGCGGGTTGCCCACGATTGCGCTGAATTCCACGGCCCCTCCGAACTGGTCGTCCCAATAACTGCCCCGGGCAACCTTGCGCATGAACTGCTGGCGCTTGTTGGCCATCACGTTGTCGAGGTCCTCCACATAGCGCATGTTGACCGGAATATTCTCGCTGTAGCCCACGAGCGTGCGGCGCGTGATGGCCTTGGCCATGGGCGTCTTGCAGATGACGAAGACGCGGTTGCGCACGACCTCGTTCCATACCTCTCGCTGCCGCTCCGGGCTCGCGTCGACGAAGCGGTCTCCCATGCTCGCGCGGAACATCGAGTAGGTCACGTAGAGCGGGTAGAGGCCGGTCTTCGAGTTGATCTCGAGGATGTGGGTGCTCGGCTCGTCGAAGAGGGTTCTCTGCTCGCCAGGCTCTGGGCCGAGGCTTCCGAACAGCGTGGCCTGCCCCTGATAGGCAGCCTTGCCGCCCCAGAAGACGCGGCGCGTCACGGCGCCATGGTCGACGAAGCGGGGCTCTTCCAGCTCCGTCGTGTGGCCCTCGTCCCAGAAGTCCCAGCCGCCGAGCATGCCGCCCATATGCATGTTCACGACGCGCCAGGGCGTGAGCACCGTCTCCTTGTCCGGGTTCTTGAAGTATCCGAAGAGGTGGGCGATCTCCTTGACCCGCTTGGTGGGAGCCAGCGTGTCGGCATGCCGCGTCACGTTGCGGATGCGCCTGCCCGCCTCCACGAACACGTCCTCGTCGTAGTACTTCACGAAGCGGCGGAAGACGCGCTTGGTCACGCCCTTGGGCATGAACTCCTCCCAAGAGCGCTCGTCCACCATGTCCACGAACCTCTTGAGGTCGATGTCCTCCTCGTAGGGCACGTCCGCCCCGTATATGAGCAGCGGCATGCGAACGCTTATGCCGGTGAGTATCGATATGGCCGCCTTGCGGTTCTCCTTCGCCTTCCTGAGCTTCTCGAGGAGCGCCTTCTCCTCGGCGGTGAGCTCCCGCTTGGGCTTCTTCTCGGCGCGCTCTACCTGTTCGCGCTCCTCGTCGGTGAGCCCCTGGTCGTTGATGGGGATGTCGGTCGGCGTCTTCGAGGGCTTCGTGGCGCCGACAATCTCCTTGAGCTTGTCAAACTCCCTGAGGTCACCCTTGCTGAGGTTCAGGAGCTCCTGGTTGTACAGGTTCTGGTCCTCGAACCCGTTGCGCACGACGGCCTCGGCCCAGGCGCGCTTGAGCTGGCGCAGAAGCCTGCCGGTGTCGTAGCGCTCCATGCGCGAGCCGCTGATGCCGATGACGGGGCAGAAGTTGAGGAAGGCTCCGAGCGCCTCGCGGTCGCCCCTCGATGTGCGTCCCGCCTTGGCCGAGACGGAGACCGCCTTCGCGACCATCTTGAGCGTCCTGTCGGGCGCGAAGTCGAAGACGTAGGCGCGCTCCTTGGCCTTGCCGCCCATGTCGCAGGGCGACTGCACGCGGAAGATCGTCTGGAGGTAGTTCGTGGCGCTCGTCGAGTAGCTGCCCGCGAGCATGAGCACGGCCGTCCACTCTCGCACGGTCACGCCCGTTGTGAGCCTGCCGCAGGAAAGCGTGATGGTGTAGGTGCCCGCGCGGTCGGCGCCGCGGATGGCATTCTGCACGTATTCGAGTGCGTTGTCGCTTTCCTCGTCGCCGTCGCCGGCTACGTTCACGATGTCGAACTGCCCGCTGCCAAAGACGGGATGCGCCAGCATGAGCTCCTTCAGGGCCTTGGCGGCGCGGACGCCGGGAACCATCCAGAGCGTGTGCCGGAAGAGCCGGCGGTAGCCGTCGCGCGAGTAGGGGTAGTTGCTGCCGGAGTCGCTCTTGCACAAGAGGTTGAGGAAGCTCCACACGTCCCTCTCGTGGGCAAGACGCCCGTCGTCGCCCACGCGGAAGAACTCAGCGAAGTTGAAGGCCTTGTCGTCGAGGGCGACGTAGCCCTCGTTGCGGAAGACGTCGCCGAGGTCGTAGGTGTAGATGCGGAGCTGCGGCAGGTCCTCGTAGGGGTTCGAATCGCCGAAGTGCAGCTTGTCC
>NZ_JBJEHW010000067.1:0-19235 GCF_051876455.1 Parafannyhessea sp. | reverse complement strand
TCCGTGGTGGCATCCACCAGCAGCGCGTCGTAGAACACGATCGACGTGTTGAGCGATATCGACGAGACGACGTAGATGACGAGAAACGCCATCGCGCCGGTCGGGATGCCCATCGCCACCGTGGCGACGGCGCCGATCGCGACCGTGGCCACGACGAACTTCTTCTTCATGCCCTGCATGTCGGCGATGCTGCCGAGGATGGGCATGAGAAGCGCGATCACGAGCGAGGCCACGGTCTCGCCGTAGCTCCATGCCACGAGGGCCGGGCCGTCCGCCAGCGACTTGAAGTAGATGGGAATGATGCTCGTCGCCAGGAGCACGAGGGCCGAGTTGCCCACGTCGTACATGATCCAGCTCTTCTCGGCCTTTGTGAACTTACTGTCTGCCATTGGCAATTTCCTCCCTTTTCATAGGTGACGAAAATTCTAGGGGAGGGGTGGCAAGGCCCGGGAAACGCTACCGTAAGCGGTGCGTAAAGTGACGCCCGCGTGCGGTTGCGGCCCTTATCAGTCCATATGTTATGGATTCACGTGCATTGCAGGCAGCCATCTGCGATACTTGACCCCGACACACGACCGGGGGCGGTGCGGCCGCCCTTGTTAGGAGAGTCTCGCATGCCCGCAATCATGACGCACGACTTCTTTGGCAAGGACGCCTACGCCGGCGTCGCGGAGAGTCGCGGATTCGTGACGATTCAGGAGAGGCAGGCGTTCCTCCTGGGCAACCAGGGGCCGGACCCGCTCTTCTACCTCGTTGCCGACCCGTTTGTGGGTGCGTCCAACCGCGTGGGCGGGCTCATGCACCACGCGCGCACGGCACGGCTCGTGGCGTCGCTGCGCGACGCGCTCACGATGCTGAGCCGCGAGGAGCGCCCGGTGGGCGAGGCGTATGCAGCGGGCTTCGTGTGCCACTACCTGCTGGACCGCGCGGTCCATCCGCTCGTGTACCACTACCAGTACGGCATCTGCGACGCGGGCGTGCCCGGACTCTCCCGCTCGGACGGCGACGAGGTGCACGCGGAGATCGAGCGCGACCTGGACGAGATGGTGCTCTTCTCGAAGACCGGCATGACGGTGCGCACGTTCAGGCCCTACCACGAGATCCTGCGCGCGGACGACGAGACGCTCGCCGTGATCGACAAGCTGTACTTCTACATGAACCTCTGGACGTACAGCAAGACGCTCGAGCTGGACTGCTACACGCATGCGGTGAAGTCGTTCCGCCTGGTGCAGCGCCTGTTCTACACGCCCAACCAGGGCAAGACGCGCGTGCTTGCGCCCATCGAGCTCAGGCTGGGGCACAGTCGCTACTCGCTGTACGCCGCGATGGCGCACCGCGACCGCGCCGCGCAGACCTCCGACTTCGACAATCGCGAGGGGCGCCCGTGGAGGAACCCGTTTGACGGGAGCGTCGGCACGGACGGCTTCTGGCAGCTCTACCAGCGCGCGCAGGACGAGGTCGCAGGCGCGTTGGACGCGTTCTTCTCGCTCGACTTCGACGAGGAGGCCGCGGAGGCGCTCACGGGGAACCTCAACTTCTCGGGTCAGCACGCGGACCCGGACGACCCGGAGGGCCCCTCGGAGCCCGGGGTGGGGGCGTAGGCCGTCTTGGTGAGCGAGGCCACGCACCATGTGATGCAGGCAAACAAGAGCAAGAACACCAAGCCAGAGCTCAAGGTGAGGCGGGCCCTGCGCGAGGCGGGCCTGGGCGGCTACCGCCTGCACTGGAAGAAGGCGCCGGGCAAGCCGGACATCTGCTACCCGGGCAGGCGCGTCGCCATCTTCGTGAACGGTTGCTTCTGGCACCGCTGCCCGCACTGCGCGCTGCCGCTGCCCAAGTCCAACGTGGAGTTCTGGACGCGGAAGTTCGAGCGCAACGTGAGCCGCGACGAGCGCGACGCGCTGCTTCTGGTGGAGGCGGGCTGGACCGTGCTCGTGGTGTGGGAGTGCCACCTCAAGAAGGACCGCTTCGAGGGCACCATGGCGGACCTGGTGCGGCAGGTGCGGCTGAGCGAGTCTCTGGGCAGGCGGGAGCGCGGCAGGTACGTGGAGGTCGGCGCGATAGACCCGTGGAAGCTCGCGGTGGCGCGCCGGCGTGCGCGCGGGCACCTGAGGCGCTAGACTGTTGACGACGGCGTGCGCCGCCGCGACGGGGAAGGACACTTGATGGCTACCTACGTGTTTTCGGACGTGCACGGGCACAGGGGGACGCTCGACCGGCTGCTCGAGCGCGTCTCGCCGTCGGACGACGACAGCCTGTTCATGCTCGGCGACATGATCGACCGCGGCCCGGACCCCGTGGGCGTGCTCAAGGTGTGCCGCGGCCTTTCGAACGCGACCGTGCTCATGGGCAACCACGAGGACCTGATGCTGAGCTTCCTGGAGGCCCCCGACGAGGGCATGAACCAGGTCAACTGGGAGATCAACGGCGGCATCAGCACGCGCGAGGGGCTGGCGGCGCTGCCGGAGGGCGAGAGGATCGACCTCCTGGACTGGGTGGCCTACCTCCCGCTGTACGCGTACACCTTTGTTGCCGGGCGCCCCTACGTGATGGTGCACGCGGGCGTGCGCCCCGGCGTCAAGTTCGAGCGCGGGGCGGGGCGCGACCCGGAGCGCGAGGGCGAGCCCGTGGTGGCCATGGGCTGGAGCGACGACGACCTGCGCGCGCTCCTGGCGGCGCAGAGCCCGGAGGACCTGCTGTGGATCCGCGAGGACTTCTGGGGCGCGCCCACCGGCCTCGTCAACGAGGCGGGGGAGGGGCCCATCGTGGTTGCGGGCCACACGCCCACGCCGTACCTGCGCGGCATGGCGGACCTCCCGGACCGGCTTCCCGAGGACGAGAACGGCCTCTGCCGCATGGTCAAGGTGGGCGCCCGCGCGGAGACCGGCGGCGTTGCCGACCGCTGGGACATCGACTGCGGAGCCGCGGGCGGCGCGGGCTTTGGCAACCTGCTCATGCTGCGGCTGGACGACGGGCTCGAGACGTACGAGCCCGTACGCGAGGGCGAGTGAGCCTGGGTGTGCGCACGGAGCCGCAGGCCGGCGGGCGTGCCCACGCGCGTGGACTCGCCGCTGGCGCCCGTGTTTGACGGGCAGAGCCGCGTGCTCATCCTGGGGACGATGCCGAGCCCCAAGTCGCGCGAGGTCGGCTACCACTACGGCAACCCGCAGAACCGCTTCTGGCGCGTGATGGCCGCACTCTGGGGAGAGGAGCCGCCCCGCGGGCGCGAGGCCTGCCGCGACCTGGCGCTGCGCCGCCACTTCGCGCTGGACGACGTGCTCGCGAGCTGCACGATTACGGGCGCGAGCGACGCCTCGATCAAGGACCCCGTCCCCAACGACCTGCGCGCTCGCGTGCTCGACCACGCTCCCATACGCGCGATCTTCTGCACGGGCGCCACGTCGCACCGCCTCTACACGCGGCTGATCGAGCCCACGCTGGGGATCGAGGCGACGCGCCTCCCCTCCACGAGCCCGGCAAACGCGAGCTGGAGCCTGGAGCGGCTGGTTGAGGCGTACCGCGTGATGCTAAGCTATCTGCAAGACTAGGCGAGAAGTGCCGCCCCCGCGCCAGAGGGCCGGCGCGGCGTGTGCGAGGGGTGCCGATGAGGCTTCGGGACATGATGGAACAGGGCGCGCGGGGCTTCGCCCTCGTGGGGGCGGACGCGGCCCCGCTCCTGCACGGCAGCGTGCGCACCAGCCCGGAGCTCGAAGGCTGGGTGAGGCCGTGGCGCTTCTCGGCCGAGCAGATGCGCGCCTTGGGCAGCTGCCAGGCGTGGCACCCGGGGCTTTACCGGCAGATGGCGCGCTCGACGGCGGGCATCTGCCTGGAGTTCGAGACGGACTCGTCCGAGGTCGCGATCGAGGTCGCGCTGGACGCGGAGCCCGTGGGCACGCGTGACGCCCTCAAGTACGTGGACGAGCGCCGGGGCCTGGAGCCGCGCATGCACGACGGCCTCTCGTGCGAGGTGGACGGGCGCCGGCTGGGCGTGCGCGTGCCGGCCCGGGACGACGACTACGTGGCCTTCACGCTGGACGACCCCGCGGAGGCGCCCGCGAGTGGCGTCATGCAGCTTCCCGGCATGGGCGACACGCACCACGTGCGCGTGTGGCTGCCGTGCCTGAGGGGCTGCGCCATCAGGTCCCTTGCGGGCAACGGCAGCTTCATCCGGCCCGTGGCGCGCCGCCGCAACCTGCTGGTGCTGGGCGACTCCATAGCACAGGGCTTCGTGTGCGACGACCCGGCCCTCGCGTGGCCCACGCTGCTCGCGGGGCGCCGCGGGCTCGACGTGGTGAACCAGGGCGTGGGTGGTCAGGTGTTCCAGCCCGGCACGCTCTATGGCCTGGCGCGCGCCATCGACCCCGCCGCCATCGTGGTGGAGCTGGGCGAGAACTACCGCTACGAGCCGTGCCGCGAGCACCTGGTGAGCCGCGACGTGCGCATGTACCTCTCCGAGGTGTCGCGCCTCTGGGGCGACGTCCCCACCTGGGTGCTCACGCCGCTGTGGCACGAGGAGGACGCCTACCCCTCCAACAAGATGAGCTGCTTCGAGGACGTGCCGGAGGTCATCCGCGCACAGGCCGAGCAGTTTGGGCAGATGCGCGTGGTGGACGGCGGGGGCCTGCTCGACCACGACGCGGCGCTATTGGCCGACGGCTACGAGCACCCCGGGGCCGAGGGCTGCGCGCAGGTAGCGCGGCGCCTGGAGCTCGCGATGGACGCCGGGGCCGAGCCAAAGGAGGAGCTGTCGAGAAGGGCGGCCGACCTTCTCGCCCGCGCGCCGCGCAGGACGATACCCATGACTGAGTGCCTTGCCAGGGGCCTTGGCGAGGTCACGCACGCCGAGGAGGGCATGGTCGCGATCGGCGCGGCGGGAGGCGTGCAGATGGCCTGGGGCCACGACGCCGTGCTGGCGCGCGACGTGGCGTCCGTGCTCATGCGGCATGCGCCCACGCTCTGCCTGGAGCCCGCAGTGGCCGACGACCTCCAGCGCGCGCTGGGGCTCGGTCGCAGGGAGGCCTGTCACGTGGCGTCGCTCAAGCCTGGCGCCCGCCCCAGGGTGCCCAAGGACCGGGTGATTCGCCCGCTGGGCGAGGGGGACCTCGCGGCCGTGCGCCAGAGGATGTCGCACCCGGAGCGCCAGAGCGACGAGCAGACGCTCGAGCTGCTGCGGCAAGGCCGCTACCTGGGCGGGTTCGACGATGACGCGAGGCTCGTCGCCTTCGTGGGCGAGGAGCCCTGGGGCGCGATGGGCATGCTCGAGGTCTTCCCGGAGCACCAGCGCCACGGCTGGGCGGCCGCCCTCACGGCCGCAAAGGCCGGCCAGCTGCTGGAGGAGGGGCGAACGCCGTGGTGCTGCGTGGGGGAGTCCGACGCGGCGGCGCTGCGCGTGCTGCGCAAGCTCGGCTTCACCGTGCTGCCCGCCACCGACGCGTGCTGGCTGCTCGACGCATAGCGGCCACCGCGACGCCGCATCCGTCACACAACGCACAGATTTGTGGAATGACGTCCGCCGTTTGCGGTAGGGTATGCGGTGCAAATTAGACCAGAGGGGTGTCACATGTCTATAACGCAGAACCTGGGCGAGGGGATCAACCGCATGGCGCCGCACATGCCGCTGCGCGTGTCGCCCGAGACCGAGGCGCGCATCAGGGACATGCGCAAGAGCGGCGCCATGAGCCACTACGCCTGCTCCAACGCGGCCGTCATCAGGCGCGACGTGGCGGAGCGCGACAACGACACCGTCATCCGCCCCGCGTTCGTGCGCGACATCGAGAAGATCGTGCACGCGCCCGCGTACAACCGCCTCAACGGCAAGACGCAGGTGTTCTCGTTCCGCCAGAACGACGACATCACCCGCCGCGGCCTGCACGAGCAGCTCGTCGGCAGGGTCGCGCGCGACATCGGGCGCGCCCTGGGGCTCAACCTCGACCTCATCGAGGCGATATCGCTCGGGCACGACCTCGGCCACACGCCGTTCGGCCACGCCGGCGAGCGCTTCCTGAACGACGTCTTCCACGAGCGCACGGGCAGGTGGTTCCGCCACAACGTGCAGAGCGTGCGCGTGCTCGACGTGCTGGACGGCCGCAACGTCTCGCTCCAGACGCTCGACGGCGTCATCTGCCACAACGGCGAGTTCGAGCGCCAGCGCTTCGAGACGAGCGGCCTCAACGACTTCGACACGTTCGACCGCGTGGTCGAGGGTTGCTGGGAGTCCGGCGACGAGGCCATATCGCACCTCAGGCCCATGACGCTCGAAGGCTGCGTCATGCGCATATCGGACATCATCGCGTACGTGGGCAAGGACCGCCAGGACGCCATCAGGGCGGGCCTCGCGGACGAGAAGAGCTTTGCGGACGGGCTCGGCGGCGCCTACAACGCGTGGGCGCTCTCCGCGTTCGTGACCGACGTGGTGGAGCAGAGCCTGGGCAAGCCCTACATCGCCATGAGCGAGGAGGGCTTTGCGGAGCTCGCGCGCGCGAAGCGCGAGAACTACGAGAAGATCTACGGCTCGGCCGAGGTCAACGGCGACTTCGCGGGCCCGGTGCGCGAGCTCTTCTCCAAGCTGTACGACCACGAGCTCGAGGCGCTCGAGACCGGGGCGGAGGATGCGGCCATCTTCAGGCACCACATCGACCCCATCGGCAGGCGCCTCTCGTACTACGGGCGCAGCTACGACTGGGAGTCCGACCCCGACCAGTGCGTGGTGGACTTCATCAGCGCCATGACGGACGACTACTTCGTGGCGACCTGCGAGGCCGTCTTCCCCGAGGCGCGGCAGATCTTCCCCAACCGCAGCTACTTCGACGGCGTGAGGCCGTAGGGGAGGGCGCATGGACAACCTGTTCTCGGGTCAGGAGCGGCGGCTCAGGCAGCAGATGGCACCGCTGGCCGCGCGCATGCGCCCGCAGTCGCTCGAGGAGTACGTGGGCCAGACGGAGGCCGTGGGCCCCGGCTCGTGGCTGCGCCGCGCCATCGAGCACGACACGCTGTCCTCGGTCATCCTGTACGGGCCCGCTGGCACGGGCAAGACGACGCTCGCCCGCATCATCGCCAACACCACGCATGCCGAGTTCGTGGAGGTCTCCGCCATCACGGGCACGGTCAAGGACCTGCGCCGCGAGGTGGACGCCGCCGAGAGGCGCCTGCTCACGGGCGGCCGGCGCACCATCCTCTTCGTGGACGAGATCCACCGCTTCAACCGCGCGCAGCAGGACGCGCTCCTGCACGCGGTCGAGGATCGCGTCGTGGTCCTGGTGGGCGCCACGACGGAGAACCCCTACTTCGAGGTCAACTCCGCGCTCATCAGCAGGTCGCGGGTCGTGGAGCTGTCGCCCCTGGACGACGACTCGATCCGCACCATCGTGCGCCGCGCGCTCGCGAGCGAGCGCGGCCTCGCGGGCAGGTTCTCCCTCGAGGACGACGCCCTGCAGGAGATCGTTACCATGGCCGGCGGCGACGCCCGCGCGGCGCTCACGTCGCTCGAGCTCGCGAGCCAGATGGCCACGCCCACCGCGGGCAAGGAGGACGGCCCCGCCAGCCCCGACGACGCGGCCAAGCTCGATGGGGCGGCCAGTGGCGACGCCGCGGGCGAGAAGGACGGGACCACGGCGTCCGCGGTCCCCATCGCGATCACGGTCGAGCACGTGCTCGAGGCCAACCCGCGGCACGGCCTTCCCTACGACAAGGCCGGCGACATGCACTACGACGTGATATCGGCCTTCATCAAGTCCATGCGCGGCAGCGACCCCGACGCCGCGCTCTACTGGCTCGCGCGCATGATCGACGCGGGGGAGGATCCCAAGTTCATCGCGCGCAGGATCATGATCCAGGCGTCCGAGGACGTCGGCAACGCCGACCCCCAGGCACTCCTCGTCGCGGAGGCCGCCTTCAGGGCCGCCGAGGTCATCGGCTATCCCGAGTGCCGCATCAACCTCGCGCAGGCGGCAATCTACGTCGCGCTCGCGCCCAAGTCCAACGCCGCGGAGGCCGGCATCGACGCCGCGCTCAAGGAGGTGCGCGTGGGCCCGCGCCGCGAGGTCCCCAGCTACCTTCGGGACCGCCACCGCCCCGGCTCCGAGAACTACGGCGAGTACCTCTACCCGCACGACTACCCGCTCGGCTGGGTCGAGCAGCGCTACCTGCCCGAGGGGCTCGAGCGCGGCGCGTTCTACAGGCCGAGCGGCCGCGGCTGGGAGTCGTGGCGCGTCGAGGCCAGCGCGCGCGACCGCCAGGACCTCGAGGACGCCGGTGGACGCGGGCGTGGCAAACCCAAGTCGAATGGGTAGAATCTAGGAAGTTCAAGCGAAGTTTTGGTAGGCGGGGCGTCCCGCAACCAAGGGAGAAGGGCAAGGCGATGGAGATGTCACCCCTGAGCATCCTGCTGATCGTGCTGGTCGCCGCGGGAATCTGGGCGCTCGTGGAACTCGCGCTCACCATCCGCAAGACGCGTGGCGCGGTGGACGAGGTCGCGCGCTCCGCGAACGAGACCATCGAGCAGGTCCAGCCCGTCATCGCGAAGCTCGACGGTGCCATGGACGACCTGCAGCCGAGCATAAAGCAGGTCGACCCCATGGTCGCGAAGGCGCAGGACGCGCTCGACGAGGCCAACGAGAGCCTGCGCAGGGTGAACGGCATCCTGGGCGACGTCTCGACGGTCTCCGGCACGGCCGCCGGCGTGACGGACGCGGTCAACCAGGTCACCACGGCCGCGGCGGACGGCGTGAGCCACGTCGTGTCCAAGCTCACGGGCGTGCCCCAGCAGCGCCCCAGCCACCTGCGCGGCGCGTCGGCCGACGGTGCCCGCGCGATCGCGGACGGCGCCCGCGACGACGCAGGCGACGCGACGGACTCCCGCGAGGAGGCCGCGCCCGCCGAGGAGGCCCCGCGCAACGCGGGCTACGTGACGTACGGCGAGCCCAAGGCTGCTGCGGATGACGGGCAGGACAACGGTGCGGACGCGGCGACTGACGGCGCGCCCGAGAAATAGGGAGAGTAACCACATGGCAGAGAAGAGCATCAGCCTCAGCGTTCCCGCCGAGGCGGAGTTCGCGCGCGTCGTTCGCATGACGGCCGCAAACCTCGCGGTGCTGTGCGACATGAACGTGGACGAGGTGGACGACCTGCGCATGGCGGCGGAGGAGGGCTTCGTCTACAGCTGCGCCACGGCGCCGGCGGAGTGCGACATCAGGTTCGGGCTCGCCCCGGACGAGGTGTCCATGGACTTCTCGCTCGGCAACCGCGACGCCAGCGAGGCGGAGGGCGCCGAGGACCTGAGCCTCGTGCAGCTGCTGCTCCAGGCGGTCTGCGACAGCTGCGACGTCACCGACGACAACACGCTCAGGCTCGTGAAGAAGATTGGTGGCGCCGATGCCCGCTAGCGACCAGACGCGCGCCACGCGCCCGCGCGGCCGGCTCTCGTCCCAGAGGGTGCCCAAGGGCAAGCTCGCGTGGGACAAGGACCGCACGAGGGAGCTCTTCCGCCGCTACAAGGAGAACGGTGACGAGGACGCCCGCGAGCAGCTGATCATGAGCCACCTCAACCTCGTCAGGTTCCTCGCGTCCAAGTTCAAGAACAGGGGAGAGCCCCTGGACGACCTGGTGCAGGTCGGCACGATCGGCCTCATCAAGGCGATCGACCGGTTCGACCTGTCCCGCGGCCTCGAGTTCACGACGTTCGCGACGCCCACCATCCTGGGCGAGATCAAGCGCCACTTCCGCGACAAGGGCTGGTCTGTCCGCGTGCCGCGCAGGCTCCAGGAGCTCTCGTCCAAGGTGAACCAGGTGACCGACGAGCTCACCAAGGACCTGCAGCGCTCGCCCTCCGTCGAGGAGATCGCGAAGGCGCTGGGCACCTCGGTGGACGAGGTCCTGGAGGCCATGGAGTCGTCGAGCGCGTACAGCTCCGTCCCCCTGGAGGGCACGGGCCAGGGCGACGATGACGACGCGCCCGCCGTCATCGACCACTACGCGACGGAGGACGAGGACCTGGCGGCCTCGGACGACCGGATGGTCATCGAGGACACGATCAAGGACTTCTCGCCCCGCGAGCAGGAGATCATCCGCATGCGCTTCATCGACGGACTCACGCAGGTCGAGATCGCGAAGAGGCTGGGAATCTCCCAGGTGCAGGTGTCGCGCCTCCTTCGCAGGACGCTCAAGAAGGTGCAGGAGAAGATCGACCCCGACGGGCTGATGCGCTGACGGGCGCGCGTGGAGGCATGGTGCTGCAGGGAGAGGAAAACCAGGAGGCGGGGCGGCCTGACAGGCTTGGTCGCGCCAAGGCCGTCGGCGTGAGGGCGTGGGCCTTCATAGGCGTCGCGATCGTGTTCGTGATCTGCGTGCGCGCGATGGGCTACGTCTGGCCTGCCGTGGAGCTCCTGCTCGCCGGCGTGATCATGGGGTTCGTCTGCAGCCCCCTCACGAACTTCCTCGAGGACCATGGGATGGGCAGGGCGCTCGGCGCCCTGCTGTCCGTCCTGGTGCTCATCGCGGTGATGGCCATCGTGATCGTCCTCCTGACCCCGCCCTTCGTGCAGCAGTTAGCCGACGTGCTGGGCAAGGTTCCCGCCTATGTCGAGAAGACCCGCGTGTCGCTCAACGATTTCTGGACACACTACGGCAACGCGGACACGAGGGGCGTGCAGCAGAGCGTCAACCAGCTCGTGAGCACGCTGTCCGGCATTGGCATCAAGATGTCGTCCCAGCTTGCGACGAAGCTCTCGACCGGCCTCGTGAGCAGCGCGTTCTCGTTCGTGAACGGGCTCGTCACCATGCTCCTCGGCCTCGTCCTCGCGTACTGGTTCGCGAAGGACTACCCAAAGATCGCGAGGGAGTTCAGCACGATCGCGGGACCGCGCCACGAGCAGGGATTCTCCGTCCTTCTCGCCGTCATGAGCAGGTCTATGGGCGGCTACATGCGCGGCATCGTGATCACGTCCGTGTTCGACGGCGTGGTCACGCTCGTGTTCCTTACGCTGGCCGGGCACCCCTACGCGGGGCTCTCGGCCATCCTGGTCGGGTTCCTGCACTTCATCCCCGTAATCGGCGAGTGGGTCGCCGTCGCGTTCGCCGTGCTCGTGGCCCTCTTCGACAACCCGATGCTCGCGCTCGCGACGCTCGTGGGGTCCATCGTCATCCAGAACGTGACGGACAACGTGGTGTCGCCGCTCGTCATGCGCTCCGCGGTCAAGATCCACCCGGCGCTGTCGCTTCTGGGCCTCATCATCGGCAACTGCCTGGGAGGCATCCTGGGCATGGTGCTTGCGGTGCCCCTGACCGCGGCGATCAAGAGCGTCTTCGTGTACTACTTCGAGACCAGCAGCGGCCGCAGGCTCGTGTCCTACGACGGTGCCATCTTCCAGGGGACGCCGTTCCACGACGAGAGGGGGCAGATCGAGCCCGCCTTCGACGCGCTGGACGACGACAGCTTCTTCGAGGGCTCGAGGCTCGTGGACGCCACGGGTGCCAAGTCGCCCGTAGCGGACGAGCCTCCCAAGGGCCGCAGGGGCCGCGTGTCCGACCTCGTGCTTCGCGCCGCCAGGCGCCTCGATTCCGGCGGGCGCCATGGCGGCGACCGTGCGCATGATGAGGAGAAGGGCGACTGAGCCGCGTTGCACGTTTGCAACAGACCAGCCAAATCGTAGTATTATTCGCTAGCGGAACTATGCCGACGAGGCCGCTCCGTGCGGCCATTCACAAGGAGAACCATGAGCACTGCTGATTACAAGACCATGACTACCGCGGAGATCCGCGAGGACTTCCTCAAGTTCTTCGAGGGCAAGGGCTGCAAGCTCTACCCGTCCTCTTCCCTCATCCCGGAGGACCCGTCGCTCCTTCTCGCGAACGCCGGCATGAACCAGTTCAAGGAGTACTACCAGGGCACGAAGACCATGAAGGAGATCGGCGCGACCTCCTGCCAGAAGTGCCTGCGCACCAATGACATCGACAACATCGGCGACGCGCGCCACCTGTCGTTCTTCGAGATGCTCGGCAACTTCAGCTTTGGCGGCTACACCAAGGCCGACGCCATCGCCTGGGCGTGGGAGTTCATCACGAGCCCCGAGCACCTGGGCCTTCCCAAGGACCGCCTGTACATGACGGTGTTCGAGGACGACGACGAGGCCGTCGAGCTGTGGCACTCCCACGGCGTGGAGTACGACCACATCAGCCGCCTCGGCGCCGACGACAACTTCTGGGCAGCCGGCCCGACCGGCCCCTGCGGCCCCTGCTCCGAGATCTACTTCGACCAGGGCCCCGAGTTCGAGGGCGAGAAGCCCGGTGACGACGGCGACCGCTACCTCGAGTTCTGGAACCTCGTCTTCACGCAGTACGACCGCCAGGAGGACGGCTCCATGCCGGACCTCCCGCACCGCAACATCGACACGGGCATGGGCCTCGAGCGCATGGCCGCCATCATGCAGCACAAGGGCTCCAACTACGAGGGCGACGTCATGACCTCCCTCATCAAGCTGGGCGAGAGCCTCTCCGGCAAGGAGTACCACGGCAGCTCCAAGGAGCCGCAGGACAAGAGCCTGCGCATCCTGGCCGACCACTCCCGCGCCGTCACGTTCATGATCGGCGACGGCATCCTGCCCTCCAACGAGGGCCGCGGCTACGTGCTGCGCCGCCTGCTCCGCCGCGCCGTCTACCACGGCAGGCTCCTTGGCATCGAGGGCGCCTTCCTCACCAAGTACGCGCACGAGGTCGAGCGCATCATGGGCGAGCACTACTCCGAGATCGTCACGAACAAGGCGCTCATCGACGGTATCATCACCGCCGAGGAGGAGCGCTTCGGCGCGACGCTCAACGCCGGCGAGGCCATGCTCGGCGACGAGCTCGACAAGCTGGCCGAGGGCGCGGTCCTTCCCGGCGAGGTCGCCTTCAAGCTGCACGACACCTACGGCTTCCCCATCGACCTCACGCGCGAGATTGCCGAGAGCCGCGGCCACAAGGTCGACATGGAGGCCTTCGACCGCGAGATGGACGCCCAGAAGGAGCGTGCGCGCGCCACGGCCAACCGCGACGCCTGGGGCAAGGCCAACAACGTGTGGGCGGCGCTCTCCGACCGCCTCTCCGCGTCCGAGTTCGCGGGCTACGACTCCGACGTGCTCGACGGCTGCGAGGTCGTCGCGCTCGTGAGGGACGGCGAGGAGGTCAAGGACGCCCACGAGGGCGAGAAGGTCGAGGTCGTGCTCGACAGGACAACCTTCTACGGCGAGATGGGCGGCCAGGTGGGAGACACCGGCAGGCTCACGGCCGAGGGCGTGGAGCTCCGCGTCGAGGACACCAAGCACCGCGAGGGCGGCTTCATCGCGCACGAGTGCGAGGTCGTGAAGGGCACCGTCGCCGTGGGCGACAGGGTGGAGGCTTCCGTCGACCACGGGCGCCGCGAGCTCATCCGTCGCAACCACACGGCCACGCACCTGCTCGACGCCGCGCTCAAGGCGGTCCTGGGCGAGCACGTGAGCCAGGCCGGCTCGCTCGTCGCCCCCGACAGGCTGCGCTTCGACTTCACGCACTTCGAGTCCGTCACCGCTGACGAGCTCTCCCGCATCGAGGGCCTGGTCAACGCCGAGATCTTCGCAGCCAAGCCCATCGTGACCAAGGTCATGGGCCTCGAGGAGGCCAAGGCCTCCGGCGCCGTGGCGCTCTTTGGCGAGAAGTACGGAGACGTCGTGCGCGTGGTCTCCGTCGGAACCGAGGACAAGCCCTTCTCGCGCGAGCTCTGCGGCGGCACGCATGCCCGCAACACTGCCGAGCTCGGTTTCTTCAAGATCGTGAGCGAGAGTTCCGTCGGCTCCAACTCGCGCCGCATCGAGGCCGTCACCTCCGCCGGCGCGCTGGAGTACGTGGACGAGCTCCTGGCCGAGATGGACGAGGTCGCCTCCGCGCTCAAGTGCCGTCCCGCGGACGTGCTCGCCCGCGTGGAGCAGCTCAAGGACGAGCGCGCCGAGGCCGAGAAGAAGCTCAAGGCCGCACTCGTGGGCGGCTCCTCCAACCAGGTCGCGGACGCGCTCAAGGGCGCGAGCGACATGGGCGCCTACAAGCTCGTGGTCGCGCACCTCAAGGGAATCTCCGGCAAGGAGCTCCGCAACGTGTGGGACACCCTGCGCGACAAGATCGGCGCGGACTGCGCCTGCGTGCTCGCGTCCGAGGCCGACGGCAAGGTGGCGCTGCTCGCCGCGGCGACCGACGGCGCCGTGTCCGCGGGCTTCTCCGCCGGCAACGTGGTGAAGGAGATCTCCGGCCTCGTCGGCGGCAGGGGCGGCGGCAGGCCGACCATGGCGCAGGCGGGCGGCAAGGACGCCTCCGGCATCGATGCCGCGCTCGACGCCGCCAAGAAGCTCCTCGGGGCGTAGGGGGCGCGCGTGAGGGCGCTCGCGCTCGACATAGGCGAGGTGCGCATCGGCATCGCCGCAAGCGACGCCTCGGGCACCATCGCCGTGCCCGTTAAGGTGCTTCCCGCCGCGGAGGTGCTCCAGAACGCGAGGACGTTCAGGAACATCGTGCAGGACCACGAGCCGGACGTGCTCGTGTGCGGGCGCCCCAAGACGCTTGCGGGCGAGGACGGCCCACAGGCGGAGAAGATCATGGCCCAGGCCAGAAAGATTGCAGATGCCTGCGGGCTTCCTCTGGAGTTTGAGGACGAGAGGCTCTCGTCCCAGGAGGCCAAGCGTATCCTGAGGGAACAGGGACTGAGCGAGAAGAGCATGCGCGGCCGGGTCGACATGGTGGCCGCGTCGCTCTTCCTGCAGACTTGGCTCGATGCCCATAGGGGGTAGCTCACACATGTCTGACAGCAGTGCAAGGCGGGGCGCCCACTTCGCGAGGGGCGGCTCTAACGGACCGTCGGGCTCCGTCCCCGCGGGCCGCAGGCAGGCGGCCGGGGTCGGCGGAGCGCGTCCCTTCCGCCCCATGCAGGGCCGGGCCTCCCAGGGCGCCGCCGGCAGGCAGCCGGCAACAAGGGCGCAGCGTCGCCAGGCGCAGGCCGCGCCCATGGGAAGGCGCCAGCCCATATCGCGCGCGGGTGCCCAGCGCATGCGCTCGGCCAACGGGCCGCAGATGTCGTCGCGCACCACGCAGACCACGCGCAGGGCCAGGGGCTCCGCGGGCGGCAAGCACGACAGGAAGCCGGACAGGCGCAAGAGCCGCAGGAGGGTGCTGCCCTTCGTGCTGATCGCCGTCGCGATCGTGGCCATAGCGGGCGTGCTCGTGGTGCCGCGGCTCATGGGCTCGAGCAAGACCAAGGCCACCAAGGCCGGCCAGAGCGTCACGGTGAACATCCCCGAGGGTTCCGGCGGCAGCGCCATCGCGAAGATTCTGCTCGACGCGGGCGTCATCAGCGACGAGCAGACCTTCACGACCGAGGTCAAGCGGCAGAACGCCGACTCGAGCATGAAGAGCGGCACGTACAACCTCACGACGGGCGAGGACGTGTCCGAGGTGGTGAGCCGGCTCGTGACGGGGCCCAACTCCTCAAAGGGCACGGTGACCGTGTCCGAGGGCCTCACGGTCAAGAAGACGGCCGAGCTCGTGGAGAGCTCGCTCGGCATAAAGGCGAGCGACTTCGAGGCGCAGGCAAAGGCGAGCAACTACTCGGACAAGTACGCGTTTCTCGCCAACGTGCAGAACGACTCGCTCGAGGGCTTCCTGTACCCCCAGAAGTACGACTTCGGGAGCGTGAAGAACCTCACGGCGGACAAGGTCATCACGGCTATGCTCGACGCGTACCAGAAGAACGTGGCATCGCTCGACTTCGCGACGGCCGAGGCCAACATCAAGAGCACGTACGGGCTCAGCGTGTCAGACTACGACGTGCTGAAGCTCGCCTCGATCATCGAGCGCGAGGCCGTGAGCGACGACGACCGCCCCAAGGTCGCCTCCGTGTTCTACAACCGCCTGCAGAAGGACATGCCGCTCCAGAGCGACGCGACCATGGCGTACGTGACGGGCGGGGAGGTGACGGCGGACGACCTCAAGCAGTCGAGCCCCTACAACACCTACCTCAACAAGGGGCTCCCGCCCACGCCCATCTGCACTCCGAGCATCAAGTCCATCCAGGCGGCGCTCTCGCCCGCTAAGACCAACTACTACTACTTCCTCATCATCGAGAACGGCAGCTACTCCAACCACACGTTCTCGGAGACCTACGAGCAGCACGAGCAGGCCATCGCGAAGGCGAAGTCCGACCAGGGCAAGAGCGGCTCGGACTCGAGCAAGAGCAGCAGCTAAGATGTCGATCCTCGAGGCCGACCGCTACTTTGGCAGCGTGGACGAGATACCCCTGGCCCTGCTCGCGGACTGGGGCACGAGGGCCGTTCTTCTCGACCGCGACAACACGTGCTTCCCGCGGAGCACGTGGCAGGTGCCGCAGGAGATCCGCGACTGGGTGGACGCCGTGCGCGCCGCCGGCATAGCAACGTGCATGATATCGAACAACTTCCACGGGGGAGAAGTGCGCGCGTCCGCGGCCGAGCTGGGCATGGACTGCGTACACCACGCCATGAAGCCCGCGCCGTTTGCCGTGGACGTGGCCCTGACGAGGCTGGGCGTGCCGCGCGAGCAGGCGGTCCTCGTGGGTGACCAGGTCTTCACGGACATGCTTGCCGGCAACCTCGCGGGCGTGCGAACCATCCTCGTGAGGCCGCAGTCGAGGCGCGACCTCTGGTACACGCAGCTCTTCAGGCTCGGGGAGCGCGTCGTGCTGAGGGGAAAGACCTATGAGGACGGTCGCTGAGGGCCGAGCCGTCGTCCCGGGATGCTAGAATCGTCTCGAAAAGCAGACGATGGCATTGGGTCTTAAATGGAACAGAGCGACACGGGGTACGTGGTCCACGAGGGCTGCGACCACATATTTTTTGTTGGGTTCCTGGGTGCGGGCAAGTCGACGCTCGCGCGGAACCTGGGAAGCCTCTTCAACAGGGACTTTGTCGACACGGACCGGCTCGTTGAGCGGCTGTGCGGCAAGTCCGTGTGCCAGATCTTCGAGAGCGAGGGCGAGCCGCGCTTCCGCGAGCTCGAGGCGCAGGTGCTCGAGGGGCTCCGAGGCAGGAAGTCCCTGCTCGTGAGCTGCGGCGGGGGCATCGTGGAGGGCGCGCGGAGCTGTGAGCTCATGCACCAGATGGGCACGGTGGTCTTTCTGGACGGCGACGTTGAGGACTCCCTGCGGCAGATCCAGCACCCCGAGATCCGTCCCGACTTCAAGGACGAGGGGTGCGCGAGGCGCCTGTACCGTGCGCGCCGGCCGCTCTACGAGCGCGAGGCCGACATCACGATCGACATCAGGAACAAGACATTCAAGCAGGTGGCGTCCGAGGCGGGCCAGCTGCTGTGGGAGAAGGGCCTGCTATGAGTGACGAAGGCGAGAGGTACGAGGACGTGGCGCGCCAGTGGGTGAGCGCACCCGGGGGGTCGTGCGACGTGCGCTATGGCACGGACGTGGTCGAGACCATGGGCAAGCTCCTGAAGTCTGCCGTGGGCAGGACCCACCTGTGTGCCTACGTTGTGGGGGAGGGGTGGACCCGGACCTCGAGGAGCGCATCAGGCGCCAGCTCACGGACGGCGGCTTCCGGGTGCGGAGGATGTCCGCGCCGGCCGGCCCCGTGGCGAGGACCCTGCCCGCGCTGACCGACGCGCTCGAGAACCTTGCCGACGCGGGCATCACGGCCGACGACCTGGTGCTGGGCGTGGGCGACGTGGACACGCTGTCCATGCTCGCGCACGCGTGCGGCATGTGGTGCGGGCGCGTGCCGTTCGCGGCGGTGCCGCTCGACCTGGACGCCATGGTCGAGGTCCCCACGACCCCAAGGATGCTCGACGTCAGTGGCGTGAGCCAGATCGCCGGCATCTCCACCTACGCAAAGTACCTGCTCTGCGACCCAGGCGTCATGGACCTCTCGCCCGATGCGGAGACGTCGCGGCTCGGTCGCGCGCTCATGGTGGCCTCGGCCATCGCCGAGAACGAGGACACGTTCGAGGCGCTGTGGAACAAGGCCGACGCCGTGATGACGGGCGGCGACGCGGACGTGATCGACGCGGCGCTCGACACGCTCAAGTCGCGCGGGCACCTCGTGTCGTCCACGTCGCTCTCGTCCCGGAACTCGCTGCTCTACGGCCGTACGTTCGCCCGCGCGCTCGACGCGCTGACGGGCGGCACCGTCCCCGCGTCCACCAGGCTGGGGGAGGCCATGCGCTTTGCCGCCAGGGTCTCGGCCAGCCTCGACGCCATGGACGTGGACGACGTGCTCATGCAGGACGAGCTGCTCGACACCCTGGGCATAGGCGAGTTCGAGGGCGAGGTGGACCCTGCCGAGCTGCTGGCCGCGATGAAGGCGGACCGCTTCTCTCGCTCGACGCGCTTCCACCTGTGCCTGCCGCACTCCATCGGCCGCCTGCGCATGACGGTGGTGGAGGACGAGCTCATGATGGAGAACCTCACCGCATGGTGCGAGGCGCACGCCCCCGAGCGCGACTAGCCTGGCGCACCCATCGATCTGGCATCAACCGACACACACATACGATTGGAGAAGAACGGGAATGGCAGACACCAAGGCATGCCTCAGGCGCGTGGAGAGGCTTCGCGCGCTCATGGCGGATCGCGGCTACGACGCCGTCATTATCAGGAACAACCCGGACCTGCGCTGGCTCACCGGCGCCGAGCGCACCTTCGACGACGAGACGGCGCACACGGCCTTCGTCACGGCCGACGGACTCTGGCTGCACACTGACTCGCGCTACTACGGCACGTTCCTGGAGCGCATGGGCGAGGACAGCGGCTGGACCATCGACATGGACATCGTGAGCCCCGCCTGGTGGGCGGCGCATCGCGTGCTCGCCACCAAGAGCCGCGTCGTCGGCGTGGAGGACTCGCTCGACCTCGCGTTCTTCGACGCGTTCAGGCAGGAGTGCAACAAGGCCTCCGTCGACTGCCTCAACCCGCGCATGCACGACGACATCGCCGACAAGCTGCGCGTCGTGAAGGACGAGGAGGAGCTGGCCCTCATGCGCCGCGCGCAGGAGATCACGGACGACGCCTACGACCACATCTGCGGCTACATCAAGCCCGGCATGACCGAGCAGCAGATCAGGGTCGAGCTCGAGACCTACATGCTCACCCATGGCGCGGACTCGATCTCGTTCGACAGCATCATAGCGAGCGGCCCCAACGGCGCCAACCCGCACGCGCAGCCCGGCGAGCGCAAGGTCCAGAAGGGCGACATGATCGTCATGGACTA
>NZ_JBJEHW010000066.1:0-4138 GCF_051876455.1 Parafannyhessea sp. | reverse complement strand
CTTCCTGCCGCACTTCAACCAGCCGTACAACTACTACACGATGGCGGGCTACCAGGCCCTGCTGGCAAGGTAGGGCGGTCCCGCGCAAGCGCAAGGGCGCCCGCGAGCCGTCTGGCTCGCGGGCGCCCCACTTGCCCCGGTGCATGCACCAGGCGTCTCGTACCGGGTTGCGAGCTAGAACGGCATCTTGCCGCCCATGCCCATGTTGCGCATCATGCTCGTCATCTGGCGGCGCGCCTTCTTGGAGTTGCCGCCACCGTTTGCCATCGAGCGCATCTTGCCCATCATCTTGTCCATCTCGGACCACTGCTTGAGCAGCTGGTTGACCTCCTGGACGCTCCTGCCGGAGCCGCGCGCGATGCGCTTGCGCCTCTGGCCGTTGATGGTCTTGGGGCGCTGGCGCTCCTCCTTGGTCATGGAGCGGATCATCGCCTCGATGCGAGTGATCTGGTCGTCGGACACGCTGCCGCCGGCCTGCTTGAGCGCGCGCTCGCCGCCGGGGAGCGCCGCCAGGATCTTCTGCAGGCCGCCCATCTTCCTGATCTGCTGCATCTGCTGCAGCATGTCGTCCATCGTGAAGCCCTCGCGGAGCATCCTCGCCGCGGACTCGATGTCCTTCTCGTCCGTGACCTGCTGGGCCTGCTCGATGATGCTCACGACGTCGCCCATGCCCAGGATGCGCTTGGCCATCCTGTCCGGGTGGAAGACCTCGAGGGAGTCGGGCTTCTCGCCCATCGAGACGAACTTGATGGGCTTGCCGGTGACCTCGCGCACGGACAGCGCGCCGCCGCCACGGGCGTCGCCGTCGAGCTTGGACATGATGACGCCGTCGAAGTCGACGCGCTCGGCGAACTCGGACGCCACGTTCACGATGTCCTGGCCGGTCATCGCGTCGACCACCATGAGGATCTGGTCGGGCTTGACCGCGTTCTTGATGTCGACGGCCTCCTGCATCATCTGCTCGTCGATCTGCAGGCGGCCGGCCGTGTCCACGATCACGATGTCGCGCAGGCCGTCGACGGCCGCCTTGATGGACTCGCTGGCCACCTTGACGGCGTCCTTGCCGTCACCGCGGTAGACCGGCACGCCGATCTCCTTGCCCAGCGTCTCGAGCTGGTCGGCTGCGGCGGGACGGTGCACGTCGCACGCGGCGAGCAGCGGGCTGTGCCCCTGCTTCTTGAGGAGAAACGCGAGCTTCGCGGCCGCGGTAGTCTTGCCGGAGCCCTGCAGGCCCACGAGCATGATCACGTTGGGCGTGCGGTTCTGCGCGAGGACGAGCTTGGACTCGGTGCTGCCGAGCAGCTGCGTCAGCTGGTCGAGCACGATGCGCACGACGTTCTGCGCCGGGGTGAGGGACTCCAGCACCTCGGCCGTCATGCACTTCTCCTTGCACTGCGCCACGAAGTTCTTGACGACGCGGTAGTTCACGTCCGCCTCGAGGAGCGCCATGCGGATCTCGCGCATGGCGGAGTTGATGTCGTCCTCGGTCAGGCGGCCCTTGCCGCGCAGCTTCTCGAAGGTGTTCTGGAGTCTGTCGGATAGGCTGTCGAACATGTTCGTCACTCACTTTCTCCGTCACCCACGAGCGCGCGGGAGAACTCGAGCGCGTCGAAGGTCTGCAGGTCGTCGATGCCCTCGCCCACGCCGATGCGGTAGATGGGGAGGTTGAGGTCGTGGGATATGGCGAGCGCGATGCCGCCCTTGGCGGTCCCGTCGAGCTTCGTCACGATGATGCCGTCGAGGTCGAGGGCGGAGTTGAACTCGCGTGCCTGGTTGAGGCCGTTCTGGCCCGTGGTCGCGTCGATCACGAGCACGACCCTCACGGGAATCTGGGCGCGCTTGCGGGTCACGCGCACGACCTTCTCGAGCTCGCGCATGAGCTCGGGGCTCGTGTGGAGCCTTCCCGCCGTGTCGATCAGGACGAGGTCGTCCCCGTCCTTCTCCGCGCGGCCGAGCACGTCGTAGCAGACGCTCGCGGGGTCGGCGCCGCGCTCGCGCGTGACGACCTCCGTGCCGGAGCGCTTGCCCCAGACCTCGAGCTGCTCGATGGCGGCCGCCCTGAACGTGTCCGCGCCGCCAATGAGGCAGCGCCTGCCCTCGCGCTTGGCCACGCCCGCTAGCTTGCCCACCGTCGTGGTCTTGCCCGCGCCGTTGATGCCCACGAAGAGCACGCAGGACGGCACGTCCTCGAAGGGGTCGACCTCGGCGGGGACGAACTCCTTGGCGAGCCGCTCCGCGAGCGCCCGGCTGAGCTGGCGGGCCGTCTTGAGACCCTCGCGCGCCGCCTGCTCGCGCAGGTCGTCCGTGACCTTCATGGCCACCTCGGCGCCCATGTCGCCCATGACCAGGCGGTCCTCGAGGTCCTCCCAGAACTCGTCGTCGACCTCGCCGCCCATGTAGAAGACTTCCGCGAGTGCCTCGCGGGAGCGCGCGAGACCGCGCTTCAAGCTGTCGAACATGCCCATCTAGGCCTCGACCACCTTTCCCGTCGTCCTGTCGAGGCGCTGGCTCACGACGTGGCTGACGCCGTCCGCCTGCATGGACACGCCGTACAGCACGTCGGCCTGCTCCATGGTGCGCCTCTGGTGAGAGATTACTATAAGCTGCGTCGTCTCCTTCAGCCTCTCGATCGCGTCGAGCAGCTTGGAGAGGTTCGAGTCGTCGAGCGCCGCCTCGACCTCGTCGAACACGTAGAACGGCACGGTGCGCGTCTTGTACACCGCGAAGAGGAGCGCGAGCGCCGTGAGCGACTTCTCGCCGCCGCTCATGAGCGTCATCTTCTGGATCCTCTTGCCCTGCGGCTGCGCCACGATCTCGACGCCGGTCTCGTCCAGGTGGTCCGGGTCCGTCATCTCGAGGTGGGCCTTGCCGCCGGGGAAGAGCATGGAGAATATCTCCGAGAAGTTCGCGTTCACCTTGTCGAACACCACCAGGAACTGGCGGCGCATCTTGCGGTCGATGGCCGCGTTGATCTTGGCGAGCGCCTTCCGGGCCTGCTCGAGGTCGGCCACCTGCTCCCCTATGTAGTCCGAGCGCTTCTTGAGCCTCTCGTACTCGTCCATGGCGACCTCGTTAACGGGTCCCATGTCCGAGAGCTCGCGCTTGATGCGCGCCACGGTCTTCTCCATGGCCACGCGGTCCTCGGGCTCGGGAAGCGCCAGAGCGTCCTCGAGCACGTAGCCCCTCGAGACGATGTCGTTGATGGCGTTCTCGACCTGCACTTCGAGCTTGCCGACCTCGACCTTCACGTTGTTCGCGACGCCGTTTGCGCGGTCGAGCTCGCCCTGCGCGTCGCTCACGGCCTCGCGGGCGTCCGCGATCGTCTTCTTGAGCGAGTCGGAGTCCGCCTCTGCGAGCGAGGCGCGGTCCTTCAGGCGCGCGGCCCAGGCGAGGGCGCGCTCGTGCACGGCCTCGTAGCGCTCGTGCAGCGGCTCGACGCGAAGTCTCAGCACGTCGAGCGCGCGCGAGCTCTCCTCGGTCTGCTTCCGGCGCCTCTCCAGGTCGGCCACCTGGCGCGAGAGCTCCTCCTCGCGCACGGCGAGGTGGTTGCGCCTCTCGACGATGGTCGCGAGCTTGAGCTTGGCGTCGGACAGCTTGTCCTGCGTCTCGTTCTCCTCGTGCGAGGCGCGCTGGCGCTCCGTCGAGGCTTCCTCGAGCTTGCTCGAGAGCTCGCCCGTGCGCCTCTCGGCCTCGTCCGCGGCCCTCTTATGGCGCTCGACCTCCTGGCGCGCCTTGCCCGCGCGCTCGGCGGCGGCGGCGCGGTTCTTGGAGACCTGCGCCTGCTCGGAGCTCGCCTGGCGGAGCTGCGCCTCGAGCCTGCCCACCTCGGACGTAGCGGACGAGAGCTCGCCCTTGAGCCTCGCGACCTCGCCCTTCGCGTGCGCGCTCGCCTCACGGGCGTCAGCCAGCTCGGCCTCCGCGGCGGAGATGCCCTCCGTCGCCCTCGCGAGCGCCTCCTCCAGCGCGTCCATGCCATCGCGCAGCGCCCTGATGCGGCGCTTGCGCTCGAGCGAGCCCTGCTCCGCGCCGCCCGCCGTACCGACCTCGACCCTGCCGTCCGGGAGCACCGTCACGCCCTGCGGCGTCACGTACGTGAGCGCCGGCGCCTTCCCGTTCGCGTCGAGCGCCGCACGGACGT
>NZ_JBJEHW010000065.1:0-19580 GCF_051876455.1 Parafannyhessea sp. | reverse complement strand
ACTGGTACATGATCCAGGTGCAGGAGGAGGTCGACCACGCAAAGATCCTGCGTCGCTACCTCCTCGACAACGACTTCAGGCCGACCATGGAGGCAATCGACAAGCCTGACATGAAGTTCGAGAACGACCTTGAGCCGCTCGAGGCGGGCTACAAGCACGAGCAGTACGTCACGAGCCTCATCAACAAGTGCTACAAGGCCGCCTACGACGTGAACGACTTCCGTACCATGAAGATGCTTGATTGGTTCGTCAACGAGCAGGGCGAGGAGGAGTCCAACGCCTCCGACATGATCACTGACTACAAGCTCTTCGGCGGGACCCCGCAGGGCCTCTTCAGCCTTGACCAGAAGTATCTCGCCCGCACCTACATCCAGCAGACGGCAATGGCGATGTAGCGAATCCCGTAGCATAGCTTCCTGGGGCGGCGTTGGCATATTGTGTGCCAGCGCCGCCCTTCCCTATCGCCTCTCCCCAACGTAGGTGAAGAGCGTCCCACACACGCTGACCGTCTGGCCTCTCTTCATCTTGAAAGTGTCGGTAATCTCCCTGCCGCCGATAGTGGCTGGGTTCTTCGCCCCCAGGTTCCTCACTTCAAGGCATCCCTGGCCAGGGCAGAAGGAGACATGCCTCCTCGAGACGGCTATTGAGTGGAGGATCACATCACAGTCGGGTGCCCTCCCTACGACCAACCCCCCAGGTGGAACGTCCACCTTGGTCTCCATGTCGGAGGTCCGCACCCAGAGCCCTCCAGTGCCCCTCCCAATGGTGTCTTGTGGCACATCCAGCGGAAGCGTCGCATCAAGCTCACCCTCGACTGACGGGTCGGCCTCTTCGGTCACATCTCCTTCGATTCGCCCCCGTTCCCCGTCGGACGCCGGCATCGCGGCCCCCACGACGGAGTTAGGCGGATTCGAGAAGTCGTAGAGGCATCCGTAGCAGATGTCCATGTCAGAGAAGAGCTCCTCTCCGCATCGCGGACAAACCTTGGTCTCAACGTGCTTCTCGTCCATTTCTTCCCCCCAAGCCCCAATCGCCCTCGACGAGGATGTAGTCGCCCTCGGTCGGCCAGATGCCTGGACAGCTGCGTCTTTCGAGCACGAAGCTCGCATCGCGCGAACCGAGCACCCTCCCGGGAGGCATCCCCCTCCGCACCAGGCAGACCCTCATGTCCCGGCTCACGAATGCGACGTCTATCGAAAACCTCATCCCCACGGTGTGTATGGAACCGCAGTCTGCGATGAGAACCTGTCTGGACCCGCACCCGTCGCCAAGCAGGCCCTTGAGCCTCTCGTGCCACGTCTCGAGCACGTCAAAGCCGCCCAGGCTTCCCTCCCCGATACCCACCTCTACGTACTTCAACTAGATCACCACCCCAGGACGGAACCTGTCGACCGTTATCGAGCGCTCGTGCGTCAGCGAGACGGGTACGGAAAATCCCACCCCCGCGACCGAGACCTGACGGGGCCATGGATGAAACCGCAGCCGGCACGTGTATGTCGTGAGTAGGGGCGACATGGGAAAGGTGAGTCCCTCCCTTCGGGCCTTCGACTCGGAGGCTCCCGACGCCGATACCTCCACCTCGCATTGGCTCGAGTCCAACGCCGACCGTATCGTGCTCTCCACCTCCTCCACCGCGTTCGAGCCGCTCTGCTCGCCGGCGGGAGAGACGCCGTGCGTCACCGCGGCGTCAAGTGCCACCCTGTCGAATGCCGCACAGGCCTCCGCATACTTGACGACGTTGAACACGAGCAGGCCTATGGCGACCATGACCGGAAGCATCACGGCTAGCTCCACGGTCATCTGTCCCTCCTCGTCTCTCAGCCATGACGCGCTCATTTGATCATCTCCGCTATGGTCGAGAGGTCAATCGTCAGCGGGATGGAGACGCCGTCGAGCCCGGGTATGGGAATCTCGGCGACCGTGACCTCACCCATGTCCCCGAGGATGGAGACGAGCTTCGCCTTGCACGTACGGACTATTCCCGCGTTGTCCTCTGGAAGCGACTCGATGAACGACCTCACCTCCGCCGTCTTGGACACGCCAGCCTTGTCGAGGATGTGCTGGCTGTTGGTGAGCACGGGCTTCCTGAGCCGCATGTCGGCAGGCTCGAATCCCGCCTTCGATATGGCACCGGAAATCTTTCCCCTCAGCCAACTCGCAACCTTCTCGCCAAACACTCCCCCTATCCCATCCAGGAACCTGTTCGCGGCAGCGCTCACGTCACCGTACTTCGAGCCATACCCAACGAGCAGTGACCCCCACAGGTCTCCTATGCCGTCAAGCAGGTTGGAGAAGAGCGTCCTGTCGGGCCTCTCTATCCCGTCGAAGACGCTGGAGAGGACGTTGTGCCCATCGGTATGCTCGTCGGGAGCAAGCACCGCACCGGATATGGCCACTCCCCCAGGCAAGTCGGCGGTCTTGAGGAAACGACTGGTCAAACCATGCGGGAGCTTCGTGCTGCCACGCGTGGCAAGGCCGATGCACCCGTATGCACCTGGCGGGCAAAGCTTCGGTCGGTCGACGCTCAGGACCCGCATGGCCTTCTCGAAGGCGGATTCGCTCTTCTCCGCGGCGTCCTTCATGTCCTTTTCTGCCTTCTGCTCATCCTCCTTCGCGCGTTGGTAGTCCTTGGACGCCTCCACCACGATTCGCCAATAGTGCTCGAAGCCATTGTTGATGTTCGTCGACGCGTCGGCGACGTTCCCCATTGCCTGGGCGTCCATGCGGCACTGCTCGCAGCGCATCACGGCACCGGAGTCTATGTCTGCCAGAGACGCATTCCCAGCGAAGGGACCCGTGGCGCCCGGACACGCAAGGGAGCAATGGAGCGTCGTCCCCCCATCCTCCTCCGTACACGGCCACATAGCGTCCGCATAGAGGTCGGTCTCCCTTACCATCTCGGTCGTGTGGGGAAGCTCGGGAAGCCGGATGTCCACCTTCTCGCCCTCCTCGCACACCGCATCCGAGATCTGGTCGTGGGCGAAGCGATAGAAGACCGCCCTCGCGTTCGAGCGCTGGATCTCGTCTGCCGAGCCAGAGGTCGCGGGAACCTCTCCCGAACGGACAGCGTAATAGTTCGCGGCGCGCAGTCTCGCGAAGTCGAACTTCCACGAGGCAGGACCCGAGTAGTAAGGGTTCGCCCCGCCACCAAGGCCGGCAAGCGACTGCGCTCGTCCCCTCAGACAGGACGGGTCATCGACGTTGTCGGCCCTCCAGGCACGCTCCTTCGCCTCGTTGGCGCGCTCCATGGCCTCCTTCTTCCTCTTCGACGCCTCTTGGAGCTTTCTCGCCGCCTCCTCCATCTCCTTGTCATCCAACTCGTCATCCAAGTGGCCGAAGTCCGACTTGGACTCCGAGGGATATGGGACGGCAAGGCCTGCGTACTTGACGCCTCCCCTCGAGTTCGCGGACACGGTGGCAGCGGAGTTCGCGATGATGAGTGCCGGAAGCGCCCTCTCCAACCGCCCGATCCCCTCGGCGGCGGACTTTGCGAACTTTCTCCTCGTGTCCAGGATCTTCTTGCCCGCCTCGAGCACCTTGGGCGCACCGTGCTGCAGGACGGGAATCGCGGCGATTACCATGCCGGCACCGTACACGATCACGCCCAAAAGGCCCATGCTCAGCACGCACGCGTCGAGGACCTGGGCCACCGTGCAGAAGCCAGCGACGCAGTTCTCACCAGACATGGCTGCGGCATCGGCAATCTCCTGCACATCGCCAGATCGCGCCAACCCCCACTCCGACACCGCCACGCCAAAGGCGAGCGCCACGCTCATCAGGAGCGCGATGGCGACGGCCACCGTCGTGTAGCCTCCGTCCGACCTCAAGAACACGTCCAGCGCAAGTCGGGCCCGGCTCTCGGGTCTAGCCCCATATTCGCTGCCACTCCCCATAAGACCCCCTCAACCAGCTAGGACGCACCGTCTCCGTCACCGAGACCCTCAGCACCAGACCATCGCCGTCGTGTTCGGAGAATGCCGAGAGCGCGACCCCCAGCAGCGGAAGAGGGCGAACGTGACCGACTATCTCGACGCTCGCCCTGTTCCCGCGACGGGCAAGGTTGACCGACCAATCCTCGCGTCCACCGACGTGGAAGAGCGGAACGTCCGGTACGGCGCTCAACCTCCTGAGTACGAACTCCCTACAGTCTCCAAGGTCGCCGTCGTAGTCGGTCGAGACGACGCGAACGCCCTCGGCAGCCGCAGATCGCATCACGGTCCGGGTGAAGAAGATGCATGCCGGCTGCACGAGCAGGGCGAGGGTGAGCATAAGGCTGGGAAGCATGACGGCGGCCTCGACGGTCGCCTGCCCGTCATCCGAGGCAATCGCCCTCTCAATAGAGAAGAACGTCCTGGAGGGCCTTGAGGAGCCCCTCGCCGACGGAGTGGGACCCCGCGGACGCGACGGAGGAGAACAGCCCTCCCGAGCTCGCCCAGCTGACGACCTTGGCGAGCGCAACGACCGATGCCAGAAAGGCAAAGAGCACGATTGCGTACTCGACGGTAGACTGTCCCCCGCACCCACGGAACAGCACCGTATGGTTTCGTTCGCTGGCAATGTCATGAAGCGCCATCCCCCTCACAGTCCCGCCGCCTCTCGCTCCCATACCGAGACGTCCATCCTCACGGTCTTCACCTCGCACGACAGCTTGTCCTCCCGTGCGCGGACGACGACCGTGTCTACCCAATCGTCCCCGACGACGGTACATGACCAGACACCTCCCAGGAGGTCAACGTATCCCGCCCTTGCGAGGACGCACTCCGATGACTCCTCATAGTCACCCAGCACCTTCTTGGCAACCGTGCCGACCCCGCCGCGCATCACGCGGACCGAGACTCCGTCACCCTTGGACGCGGCAGCCGGTGAGCCGCCATCCCTGGCCCCAGCGTCACCGCTCCCCTTGCCGGCACCCGCTGTGGCATCGGCACCACCGCTCGCCCCTGCGCGGCCGTCCTTCTCCCCCCGCGTCTCCCCCTGCGACGCAGCCGTTTTACCCACGTGCGGCCCAATCGCGACCGCTGCGGCGAGGGCGCACAGGAGGACGAGGCAGAGCACCACGGCGGAGAGCGGGCGCCACCTCCCCGCCCTCCGGTGATAATTGCTCACAGCGAGCCGATGCCGCTGGCTATCGCGTCCCAAAGCTGCTGCACCTTGCCCTTGAACGTGACGATGGAAAGAATCGCTATCACCACGAGCACGCCGACCAGAATCGCGTACTCCGTGGTTCCCTGGCCCTCGTCCTCGGCAAAGCCAGCCCAGACCGCCCAAACCGTATCCATGACATCGTTTCTGAGTCGTTCCATCATTTGCCTCTCCCGTCTCCCCACATGCGTCCGCCGTGCTACTTCAGATCGGCACCACCTCCCGATTCAATCCGTCTTCCAACTGCCCCCTACGACAGCGTGAGGCTCGAACCCAACAGGGGTCCAAGGATGGAGATGAGCATCGCCGGCACGATGAGGGTCCCAAGGGGGACCAGCATCTTGACCGGAACCTTCTCTATCTCCTCCTCCAGCTGAGACCTCTGCTCCTCGCGAATGGCCTCCGCCTGCGCCTCGAGCGCCGACGCGAGCGGCGATCCGAACTCCAAAGCCTGGGTCACCGTCGATGCGAAGCTCCTCAATGCGTCGACGTCCAGCTCCGTCGCGAGTCGCCCGAGCGCCTCCGCCCTGCTCTCCGCCCCAACCTGCCAGGACAGCATCGCCTCGGAGAAGGCCGATGAGAGCTCGTTGTCATAGCGCTCGCAGTAGAGGTCGAGCGCCGCGTCGAACGAAAGTCCAGACGACAGCCCAAGCGTCACGACGTCCAGAAGCGACGGAAGGTCCCTCAGGCAGGTGCTCTTCCGTGCGGACTCCCTTCCCCTCCGCTCCAGCTCCGCGACGGGACCCATGGAGCGCAGCCGCCTCTCGATGCTCCCCGCGAGCGACGAAAGGGAGCCCTCGCCCTTCTCGCCCCCACCGCCGGAACCGCCGGAAACCAGGACGAATGCAAGGGCGAATGTCGACGCGGAGGCCATCGCACCGCTTCCGAGCAGCGCCATATCCATCAGACGACACCCCGCATCAGGCGCCTGATGATGAGCAGCGCCGTCGCGTCCATCCCAATGGCGAGGAGGATGCTCACGATGCCCGCGGGCGTGGCCAGTCCCGCCCTGAAGTCGGGCGAGAGGATCGACAGCGATGCGATCATCAGGACGGGCAGGCCGCAGACGATGCGCACGGAGAGCCTCACCTGCGCGGTCTTCACCTCGAGCATCCTCTCGAACTCGCCCTGTCTCTCGACGAGCCTGGCGGCATGGCCGAAGAGTGCCTTGAGGGGACTTCCCGTCCGCTGCGAGATGAGCAGCGCCGTCGTGAGAAGTCCCACGCCCGGAGCCTGCAGCTCCTCGGAAAGGCCACCCAGCGCCTCGCTTGCCGAGTCACCACAGCGCATCCTCAGGGAGGCGCGCGCAAACGGCTTGCCTGCGGGTCCCGTCTCGTGACTGCCGAGGTAGTCTATCGCCTGTGCCAGCGTCTCTCCAGACCCCATGGCCATGGCGAGGGTCCTGAAGACCCCGGGCATCTCCTGCGCGAGCACCCTCTTCTCCCTCCTCTGTCTCGAACCGTCCCAGATGGGCACCCCAACCGCGAGCACGAGAGCCGCTATGGGAATTCCGATGGCGGAGGTTGCCACCAGGCACAGCACGCAGGCGAGAAGCGCGCCGCCCGCCAACGCGGCAGCTATGCCCTGTTCGACGTCCGTGACGACTGCGACCCTCGGCATGCCGGGCCTTGCGTCTCGCTCGACGCGATGCGCCTCGGACGCCGCCAGCTCCCCGCCGAGGCTGTGCCAAGCCGGCCTGGAGTCCAGGAAGGCGACGAGCCTCGTGGTCGCCGCCCAAGAGAGCATGACGTGAAGTCGTCGCAGCGTCGTCATCCAGAGCAGTCCCTTGGGTGCCCTTCTCGCCTCGCCGCCCACGAGGACCGCAGCCGCGATGAACGTCGTCAGGCAGCCAATGGCGACATACGGCACCTCCACCTCTCCACCTCCTCGTGGGTGAGCTCGCCGGAGCGCAGGGCCTGCGCGACGAAGCTCGGTTCGTGCAGCAGCTCCCATTCGCCAGTGACCTGGTCGTACCTCACGCACTCGTCCAGGCGCACGCCGCCCTTCTCGCCCCTGGACACCTCGCTCAGCGACGTGATGCGACGCGTCCCGTCCGGGTACCTTGCCGACATGACGAGGAGGTCGAGCGCCGAGGCGATCTGCTCCTCGATGATGTCCGTGGGCAGGTCCATGCCAAAGCGCGCCATGAGCACGAGTCGCAGGATCGCCTCCTGGGCGGACCCGGCATGCAGCGTCGTGAGCGAGCCGTCGTGCCCGGTGTTCATTGCCTGCAGCATGTCGATGGTCTCCTCGCCACGGCACTCGCCCACGACGATCCTGTCCGGCCTCATGCGAAGGGCGTTCTTCACCAGGTCGCGAATGCTTATCTCGCCCGTGCCCTCGATCGATGCGGAGCGGGCCTCCAGCCTCACCACGTCGGGGTGCGAGTCGAAGCGGAGCTCCGCCGAGTCCTCGATGGTCACGATTCTCTCGTCGATTCCGATCTGCGTGCTCAACGCGTTCAGGAGCGTCGTCTTTCCCGAGCCGGTGCCTCCGGCCACCGCTATGTCCTTCCTCGCATGGACCGCCCACGACAGGAGCTGTGCGTACCATGCCGGGAGCGACCCAAGCTCGACGAGCCGGTCGAGCGAGGTTATCCGGTCGGAGAACTTCCTGATGGTCACGACCGGCCCATTGAGCGCGATGGTGTCGGAGACGGCGTTCACGCGGTCCCCGTTCGCGAGCCTCGCGTCCACGAGCGGGTTGCTCCGGTCGAGCCTCCGCCCGAGCGGCGCCAGTATCCGGTCGATCACCATGAGGATCTGGTCCTTCGAGTCGAAGACGCTCTGCGCCGACTCGATCTTCCCGTTGCGCTCGAAGAAGAGCGCCCCGATCCCGTTGATCATGATCTCGCTCACGCTGTCGTCGTCGAGCAGCCTCTGTATGGGGCCGTATCCGCATATGTCGTCGAGCACCTCGTCCGTAATCGACACCTGCTCGCTTCGCATGAGCGAGGAGAAGTGCGCCTCGTTCAGTATCGCCTGGCAGGTGACCTCGAGCTCCTGCCGCACCTGCGGCACGCTCACGGACCTCAGCATGGACGCGATGGCCGAAAGTCCCAGCCTGTCCACCAGCTCGTGCCTCAGGTCCTCCCGGAGCCTCCGGTACTCTTCGCTTCTCCCCTGGGACGCCATCCCCTCGTCTGCCGTCCTGGACTCGCACGTCTTGACCCTCTCCAGCACTGACATCAGACCGTCTCCCTCCTACGCGAGAAGAACCTGAACCTCTCCCTTCGCGCAGTGTCCCTTGCGGCACGCTGCGCGTCCTCCACATCCGGCAGCGCGCCGAGCTCCGCGAGGATGCGCGCAAGCATCGACCTCGCGCTCGACACCATGGGGCCGTCCGCCTCCACGAGCGTGGACATCCCGCCCGCGGCGGCGACCTCCGCGACCTCAAAGCCGCCGTCAAGCACCCGGAACGACTGCGCGCCCTCGAGCGCACCCGCCGGCGCAATCTGGGACACGACCTCCCTCTGCCGCGGGTCGGCGACGTTGCACACCCTCACGAGCCGTGTGCGGGCAACCCCCAGCCTCACCACGAGTGAGCTCGCCCTCCCGACGGATCCGATGGAACCAGGTGCCTCGTCGTGGACGAGGATCACTCGATCCGCCCTCTGCACCGCCTCGGCAACCGCATCGGTGAAGGTGGTCGAGGTGTCGACCAGCACGAGGTCGTACCTCTGCGAGAGGTATTCGAGCAGCCTTCCTACCTGCGGCATCACCTCCTCGGCCATCTCCGGCCGGTCGCAGGGCCCCCAGAGGTACACGTCGTCCGCAAGCCTCGCGCAGCTTCTCCCCATCACCTCGCGCGTCGCCGGCGCACGGCCACCGATGCGCGAGAGGTCCACCGGGCGGCCAACCCCAAAGGCGACGTAGAGGTTCCCGCACGAGAGGTCGAGGTCGACCACCGCGACCCTCATGCCCCATGTGCCCGCGATTGCCGCACACGCCGCGACGAGCGTCGTCTTGCCGACGCCTCCCCTTCCCGAGGCGAACGTCAGCGTCACGCCCCGCCTCCCAGTGGGAAGGTCGGCCCCAACGCGCACGCCCAACTGACTGGAGCCTGTTGAGTCCTCGGGCTCGTCGAGGTCGAATGGCACGTCGTCGGCCATGGCCTCCTCTGCCGCGACCGGGATGTCCGGCAAGCCCCGCGCGCCCCCCGCGCGTCCTACGGTCCCGGGCTCCCCGGTCGCGGCATCGACCTCGCTCATGTCAATCACCATGCCTATCCCCGCCTGCGCGGCACGTGACCGGAGGGACCCCGAGGCATGGCGCGTCACCAGGATGACCTCGCCTGCCATGCCGTCGCGCGCTATCGCGGCGGCAAGGTTCATGTCCGACACGCCCTCCTCGCTCAGCCCAACGATCGCCCCAAAGGCCTCCTCGTCCTCAAACCGCAGCCTGCGCCTGAGGTCCGAGGCGCTCGACGCGAACGAGAGCGTCGCATGGGGCCTCACGGTCGCAAGCGCCTCCCTGAGCTCCCACCTGCAGTCCTCGGCGGTCCAGCCGATCCACCTGTCACCCATCGCCACACCCCCTACCTTCCGGAAGAGTCGCCCTGGTCGGGCTGCGCCTTGCCCCCGTCTGCCCCGGAGGAGTCGCCGGAGGTCGGCGGCGTTGCGGCGTCGCCCGCCGGCGCGTCCACGTCATCCGCGGGCATGACGAGCCTGAGGTCGCCCTTTCCGCTCGCGTCCAGCACAGCCGCCACCTGCCTCGACGCGACCGCAAGCGTCAGCTGCGCGCTCGAGCCGATGGAGGAGGACTTCGCGGGTGCCGAGAGCACGACGATGTCATCGCACACGAGCGTGGAGCCGTCGTCCGACACCTTGTACGCAAGGAGTCGAGAACCCTGCGGCACGCCACGGGACACGCCGAGCTTGTCGGTTACCGGCACGCTCACGGCGACGTGTCCCGACGGAACGTCGGCAAGATGCGCCGCGTCCCTGAACGCAAGCTTCGTAACGGGAGCGTTCTTGCCCACGGGTACCGTCACCTCGCGGCCGATCACGTCGTCCAGGCTCGTGAGCGCGCCCTGCGGGGCAAGGTCCGACACCCAATCCCGCACGGACACGTCCTTCTCGCCCACGACGTCACCGGGCTCGAGGGCCGAGTTGGTGACGACGAGGCTCACGACCTCGCCTCCGTAGCGTGCGATTGCCTCGTTCCTCACCTTCTCCGCCTGGTCGCGCACGCTGTTGCCGTACGCCACGAAGGCGAGAAGGACGAGCACGGCGCAGGAGCCGGCGAACACGAGCCTGAATCGAAGCGACACGGCAGACCCCCTCCCACGTGTGGGACATCAATGCGATGTGAATAAGAGTCTGAACCGAAAACGTGGTCTCAACGCTGACTTTTCAAGTTCGTCTTGCAGTTGTCTTGTGCATAAATTTAGCCTAGCCGCACCTGGGAAGGCGCAGCTAGGCCTATGAGTGGAAGCTCGGTTGTACGGGGGCGTCAGAGCACGACGTCGGGGTCGAGCGTCTTTGCGCTGGAACGCATCTCGGATGCGAGGGAGACGTATGCATCGAACCTCGCGCGCGAGAACTCCCCCGCCTCGAAGGCGCTCCGGACGCCGCACCCCGGCTCGTGCGTGTGCGTGCAGTCCCTGAAGCGGCACGAGAGCGCCGCCTGGGCGACCTCGGGAAAGACCTTGGCGAGGCCGCGCTCGTGACCGACGAGGGGAAGGCTCCTGAGCCCCGGCTCGTCCACGATGACGCCGGCGCCCGGCAGCGCGACCATGCGTCGCGCGACCGTCGTGTGGCGGCCCATGTCGTCCGAGGCGCGCACGGCACCCGTCTGGAGGGCGTCGCGGCCGAGAAGCGCGTTGAGCAGCGTGCTCTTGCCGGCGCCTGACTCCCCGAGCACGATGGCGAGCGTGCCGGGCGGAACGAGCCCGCGCACGTCGCCCTCGCCCCAGCCGACGCCGCAGTCGCGGGCGGCGCCGGCGAGCTCGGACGAGTCCTCCTGGTTGGCCCCGGCGCAGGTCGCGACCACGGGCACGTCAGAGCCGAGCACGTCCCGCACGAGCGCGACGTCGCGCTCGAGCATGGGCGCGCCGGCGCGGTCGACCTTGGTCAGGACGACGGAGACGCCCGCGCCGCAGTCCCGCGCTATGACGGCGGAGCGCACGATCCTCTCGACCGAGATGGGATCGGGGCCCAGGGCCTGCGTCACGAGGACCACGTCGACGTTCGCGGCGAGCGTCTGCCTCTCGCCGCGGGAGCCGCCCTTCCAGCGGGCGATGTCGCTCTCGCGCGGGAGGATCCTGAGGAGGATGCCCATGTCGTGCCCCTGCGGGAGGCGCGCGCAGACCCAGTCGCCCACGGCGACGCGCGAGTTGTCGTCACCCTTGGTGAGCGACGCCGCAAACTCGGCGCGGTAGACTCCGTGGTCCGTCACGACCGCGGGGAAGCCGCGGTCGAGCCTGACGACGCAGCCGAGGTCCAGCTCTTCTCGCCCAGCCTCGCCCGCCTGCACCACGCGGTCCGCCTCGAGCGCGAACGCTGAGCGCTGGCGCTCGCTCGGCCTCAGGTCCGAGAACGCAGGCAGGTCCGAGAGGGACGAGAGCGCCGGCAGGGCGGCGTCCGCCCCACCGGCGCGTACCCGGCGCTTGCCTGACTTGTGGGAGCGCTTTGCCATCCGCTACGCCCTGTTCTTCTCGACCGCGCGCATGACCGCCTTGTAGACCTCGACGATCGGGATGATCAGGAACGCGAGGAGCATCGCGATGCCGTACTCGTTCGCGCTGATCTCGGCGAAGTCGAACGCCTTGGCGAGCGGGGTCTCGATGACCACGAACGTGAGGACGAGCGACAGCGCGAAGGCGCCCCAGATCCACTTGTTCTGCGTGGGGAGCTTGAAGACGGACTCGCGGCGGCTGCGCATGTTGAAGGAGTGGAACATCTCGACCATGGAGAGCGTCAGGAACGCCATCGTCATGCCGTCGAGGCCCTTGTCGGCGCCCGAGAGCACGGCCGAGAGGGGCACGCCCTCGATGTGCAGGCCGATGAAGTAGGACACGAGCGTGAGCGCGCCGATGAAGACGCCCTGGATGAGGCAGTCGAGGCCCATGCCGTTGGCGAAGATGCCGTCGGAGGAGCTCCTGGGCTTGCGCCTCATGAGGCCGGGCTCGGCGTCCTCCATGGCCATGGCCAGCGCGGGGAAGCAGTCCGTGATGAGGTTGAGCCAGAGCAGGTGCGTGGGCTCGAGGATGGTGAAGCCGATGAGCGACGCCACGAAGACGGAGATGACCTCGGCGAGGTTGGAGGACAGCAGGAAGGCGATGGACTTCCTGATGTTCTCGTAGATGCGGCGGCCCTCCTCGCACGCGCTGATGATCGTGGCGAAGTTGTCGTCCGCGAGCACCATGTCGGCCACGTTCTTGGTGACGTCCGTACCCGTGATGCCCATGCCGATGCCGATGTCGGCGCGCTTGATGGAGGGCGCGTCGTTAACGCCGTCGCCCGTCATGGCGACGACCATGCCCCTCTTCTTCCAGGTGTCGACGATGCGGGTCTTGTGCTCGGGCTGGACGCGGGCGTAGACGCTGTACTTCTGGACGTCGTCGAGGAAGTCCTCGTCCGAGATCTTGTCGAGCTCGGCGCCGGTGATGGCCTGGCTCCTGTCCTGCGCGATGCCGAGCTCCTTGGCGATGGCGACGGCGGTGTCGATGTGGTCGCCGGTGATCATGACGACGCGGATGCCGGCGTTGTGGGCCTCGGCCACGGCGTCCTTCACCTCGGGGCGGACGGGGTCGATCATGCCGCACAGGCCGAGGAAGCACATGTCGTGCTCGAGCGCGTCGGCGGAGTAGCTCGCGGGAGCGGTCTTGCCGTAGTTTACGCGGGCCGCCGCCATGACGCGCAGGGCGTTGTCGGCCATCGCCTTGTTGGCCTCCATGATGCGCTTGCGGCGCTCGTCCGTGAGGGGTACGTCGCCGTCGGCCGTGCGGACCGTGGTGCAGCGCGCGAGGACGACGTCGGGGCCGCCCTTGGTGTGCTGGATGTAGTTGCCGTCGGGCGCGACGTTGACGACGGACATCATCTTGCGGCCAGAGTCGAAGGGCGCCTCGCCGGCACGCGGGTTGGCCGCGTCCAGGTCGCCGGTGGTGTAGCCGAGCTTGGCGGCGTCCGCCACGAGCGCGGCCTCGGTCGGCTCGCCCACGGCCTCCTGCTTCTCGTCGTCCCACTTGGCGTCGGAGCAGAGCGCCATGCAGCGCATGAGCCTGTCCTGGTCCTCGGTGTAGTGGCGGACGACGGTCATCTTGTTCTGGGTGAGGGTGCCCGTCTTGTCGGAGCAGATGACCTGCGTGCAGCCAAGCGTCTCGACCGCGGAGAGCTTGCGGATGATGGCGTGGTGCTCGCTCATCTTGGTGACGCCGATGGAGAGCACGATGGTGACGACGGCGGCGAGGCCCTCGGGGATCGCGGCGACGGCGAGCGAGACCGCGACCATGAAGGTGTTGAGCACGAGGGACATGTTGTTGAAGAAGCCCATGCCGTGCTTGAGCCACGTCACCACGAACACGAGCGCGCAGATGACGATGCAGCCGATCGAGAGGATCTTGGAAAGCTCGTCGAGCTTCTTCTGGAGCGGCGTCTCCTCGTCCGTCGCCTGCGAGAGGGCGTCCGCGATCTTGCCCATCTCGGTGTTCATGCCCGTGGCGACCACGACGGCGCGCCCGCGGCCGTACACCACGGTGGAGCCCATGTAGCACATGTTCTTGCGGTCGCCCAGCGCAACGTCGTCGCTGTCCGGCGAGAGCGTCAGCACGCTCGCGACCTTGTTTGCGGGGACGGACTCGCCCGTGAGGGCGGCCTCCTCGATCTTCATGGACGCGCTCTCGAGGATGCGGCAGTCTGCCGGGACGGCGTCGCCCGCCTCGAGCACCACGACGTCGCCCACGACGAGCTCGGACGAGGGCACGGTGACCAGCTGGCCGTCACGCACGACCTTGGACTGGGCCGCCGACATCTCCTGCAGCGCCGCGAGCGCCTCCTCGGCCTTGGACTCCTGCACGACGCCCAGCACGGCGTTCACCACGACGACGAAGCAGATGATGATGACGTCCGCGAAGTCGGCGTCACCCTGCGCGATGCCCGTGAGCGCGGAGATCACGGCCGCCACGATCAGCATGATGATCATGGGGTCGGCCATCTGCTCCAGCAGGCGCTTCCAGACCGGGGTCTTCTCGGCCTCCTTGAGCTTGTTCAGCCCGTTGCGCTCGAGCCGGGCGGCCGCCTCTGCGGAGCTTAGGCCCGCCACCTCGTCCGACTTGACCTCCGCCAGCACGTGGGCGGAGTCTTCCAGATACTCTTTCAATCTTCCCTCCTGGGTACGGGGCATCGCCCGGGGCGTGCCCGAGCACGCGATAGATTGATGCCCGATCATAATTCCCCAGGAGGGGCAAGGGCTCACCAAGGCTGCCGTATCGCATGCGCCTACAAATGACGTAGTGATTCTACCCGCACGGGAGCAAAACGCACAACCGCGTCCCCGCCTGCGGAGGAACTCCAAAAGCCCCGCCCGATGGTGACGGAGGCGCCTTGGCGGCGCGCACGGGCGAGAAGGGCGCGGCACCACGGCCGCGGCCGGCACGGGCGTTCTTCTCGCCCGCGAGCCATGCCGTGGCAAAAGTACACGCTTCCCCGTACAGGTTCGGCGGCGGCGCGGCCGCGGCCGCGCGAGTTGACCGCCACACGCTAGACAAATGCGCTCGAAGGCCAAGAGGCTGCACCAACACGGCGCCAAAGGTTTACATCCTCGCTATAATTTGGTTCAGCGATTGCACGTGATGGGCGCAAGGCCCAGGCAAGGCGGCCAGTCACCGCCACGACGAAAGGATCAGGCATGAAGGTTCTTTTCTATGGCACGCGTGGATACGACAAGAAGTCCTTCTCGAAGGAGCTTCCCAACTATCCCGAGGTCCAGGTCGACTTCACCGAGGTGAACCTCACCCCCATGACCGCGGCCCTCGCCAAGGGATACGATGCCGTGTGCGCCTTCGTGAACGCGGACATCTCGGCCATGACGCTCGAGATCCTACGCGGCATGGGCGTTGGCCTCGTCCTGATGCGCTGCGCCGGCTTCGACGCCGTCAATGTCGACTTCGCGAAGTCCATCGGCATGAAGGTCACCCGCGTCCCCGCCTACTCGCCCGAGGCAATCGCCGAGCACGCCATCGCGCTCGCGCTCTGCGCCAACCGCCACATCCACAAGGCGTACATCCGCGTCCGCGAGAACGACTTCTCGCTTGACGGCCTCGTGGGCCACACCCTGCACGGCAAGACCGCCGGCATCATCGGCACCGGCCGCATCGGCGCCGCACTCGCCCGCATCTGCAAGGGCTTTGGCATGACCGTCCTCGGCTCCGACCTCTATCCCAACCAGAAGCTCGTTGACGAGGGCGTCATCGACAAGTACGTCGACTACGACGGCATCTACGAGAACGCCGACCTCATCAGCCTGCACGCCTTCCTGAACGAGGACAGCTACCACCTGGTCAACGACGACACCATCGCCAAGATGAAGGACGGCGTCATCCTGGTCAACACCGCCCGTGGCGGCCTGGTCGACATCGAGGCGCTCATCCGCGGCATCCGCTCCGGCAAGATCGGCGCCGCAGGCCTTGACGTCTACGAGGGCGAGAACGCGAACGTCTACCAGAACCGCGAGGACCAGATCCTCGGCCACTCCATCACGGCGAGGCTCTGCTCCTTCCCCAACGTGGTCCTTACCTCCCACCAGGCGTTCTTCACCTACGAGGCGCTGCAGCAGATCGCGCAGGTCACCCTCGACAACGCCGAGCGCTACGCCAAGGGCGAGGAGTTCAGCGACCGCAGCGTCGTCTGCTAGGCGTCCGCTTAGGCTAGGTTGACCACAAATCGGGGTCATTACCAAAACCTTGCACGCTGTCAACACAAGCCATCGTCAGCGGCTTACAATAGTATGCGAGCGGCTGAGAGCGTTTTCGGGCGGGCCGCATGCGGTCCGCCCTTCCATATGTTTAGAAAGGAAACGTATGTCTACCAAGAGGACCAAGATCGTCTGCACGATGGGACCCGCCACCGAGAGTGACGACGTGCTCCGTGAGCTCATCAAGAACGGCATGAACGTCGCCCGCTTCAACTTCAGCCACGGTTCGCACACCTATCACCGCCAGAACATGGAGCGCGTCCGCAAGATCTCCGAGGAGCTTGGCATCCCCGTCGCGATCATGCTCGACACCAAGGGCCCCGAGGTCCGTACCGGCCTGCTCGAGGGCGGCCAGAAGGTAACCGTCAACACCGGTGACGAGATCGTCGTGACCGCCCAGCCCACCACCGAGGACTGGCACGGCAACGCGCACCACATCTCCCTCGACTACCTCAACCTCCCCAAGGAGGTCGAGAAGGGCTCCATCATCCTGATCGACGACGGCCTCGTGGGCCTCGAGGTCGACCACGTCGAGGGCAACGACATGCACTGCACCGTGACCAACGGCGGCGAGATCGGCGAGAAGAAGGGCGTCAACGTCCCGAACGTCGAGATCGGCCTCCCCTCCGTCACCGAGCAGGACATCGCGGACATCATGTTTGGCTGCGAGCTCGGCATCGACGCCATCTCCGCGTCCTTCATCCGCAACGCCGCCGCCGTGGACGAGATCCGCAAGCTCTGCGCCGACAACGGCCTGCGCAACGTCTACATCTTCCCGAAGATCGAGAGCGCCCTTGGCGTCAAGAACTTCGACGAGATCCTGGCCGCCTCCGACGGCTGCATGGTTGCCCGTGGCGACCTCGGCGTCGAGATCCCCGCGCAGGATGTCCCCCACGTCCAGAAGATGATCATCAAGAAGTGCGCCCAGAGCTACAAGCCGGTCATCACGGCCACGCAGATGCTCGACTCCATGATCCGCAACCCGCGCCCGACCCGTGCGGAGGTCAACGACGTCGCCAACGCCATCTACGACGGCACCGACTGCGTCATGCTCTCCGGTGAGACCGCTGCCGGCAAGTACCCCGTCGAGGCCGTCAAGATGATGGCTTCCATCTGCAAGGAGACCGAGAAGTACCTGCCCGAGCGCCGCGAGTACCATGACCGTGGCGGCATGCGCAACGTCAACTCCGCCATCGGTCTGGCTGCCGCGGAGATCGCCGACCGCGTCAACGCCAAGTGCATCGTCTGCCCGACGCACAGCGGCCGTACCTCCCGCCTGATTTCCAACTTCCGTCCCCGCATCCCCATCATCGCGATGTCGCCCTCGAACCACGCCATCCGCAAGACCTGCTTCCAGTGGGGCGTCGACGCGTACAAGACCACTGAGCAGGGCTCGCTCTCCGCTACCTGCTACAACGCGCTGACCGTCGCCAAGGAGCACGGCATCGTCGACACCGGCGACCTCGTCGTCGTCACCGCCGGCGACCCGCAGACCTCGCCGTCGCAGGGTGACTACATCACGTCCACCAACATGGCCATGGTGTCCCAGATCCAGTAGCCCAAGTGGCAAAGCAAAGGCTGACAGGCGGCCGCCCCGATTCGGGGCGGCCGCCTTTCTTGTTGTCCGGTCGGGTCGTCCACGCAGCCGTGCGATGCCCGGGGCGCGACGGACACGAAGTGGGGACGCGCCCCAAGGCACGTCCCCACGCTCTTCTCGCACATGTTTGTAAAGTGGCGGCTACCTCTCGCAGAGCCAGAAGTGGGCCGAGAAGGGCGCGACCTCGCTGCCGCCGCCAAAGTCGTGGTCCGAGCCGTCGATCACGTCGGTCGCCCTGCCGCAGCCCGCGTCGAAGTGGAAGACGTACGGCTCGTCCGCCATGTTGACGGCCACGAAGAGCCGCTCGTGCTCGCTCTGGCGCTGGAACAGCAGCTGCTTGGGCTGCACGGCCACCTGCGAGTAGTCGCCCCAGGCAAGGGCCTCGGCGCCGGGATGGCCCGGCTTGCGGCACGCCGCGAGCGCGGCGATCCAGTCCGTGAGGTCGTTCCACTCGGGGGCGTCCAGCGCGGGCCTCAGCTCGTGGTCGCCGGGGAGCTGCTCGCCCTCGATCCCCCACTCGCTGCCGTAGTAGACGTTGGGGACGCCGGCCATGCCGAAGAGCAGGCCGTACAGGGGCTTGAGCTGGCGCTTGTCATCCAGCTTGGTCGCGATGCGCGGGACGTCGTGGTTGTCGAGGAAGTTCAGCAGGTGCCTGCCGGTGTAGAGGTCCCAGGGATGCGAGCCGCTCTGGCGCTCGAGCGAGTAGGCGATCTCGTGCATGTTGGACGAGTTGGCGGAGCTCCACAGCCCCTTGTAAGCCTCGTAGTTCGTGACGGAGTCGCAGAGGTCGTCGCCCATCCACTGGTTGTAGTCGCCAAACATGGTCTCGCCCACGAGCACGAACTTCCCGTCCCTCTCGCCCAGGCGCTCCGTGCGCTTGGCCGTGAGCTCGTTGGCGATGCGGCGTAGGTAGCCCAAAAATCCGCGGTCGAGGCAGTACGCCACGTCCAGTCGCAGGCCGTCGATGTCGAACTCCCGCTCCCAGTCGCGAATGACCTTGGCGATGTAGTCGTTGAGCTCGAAGTTGTTGTGGTTGAGCTTGACCAGGAACGGCACGCCCTCCCAGCAGTCATAGCCAAAGCCGTCGTCGTACTGGTTGTTCGCGCCCCAGTCGATGTTGAACCACCCCGCGTACGGGCTGGCCTGGCGATTCTTGAGCACGTCCTGGAACGCCCAGAAGCCGCGCCCCACGTGGTTGAAGACGCCGTCGAGAAGGACCTTGACGCCGGCCTCGTGGCACGCATCCACCACATGGCGCAGGTCCTCGTTGGTGCCCAGGCGACGGTCGACCGTCGTGTAGTCCACGGTGTCGTAGCCGTGCGACTCGCTCTGGAAGACGGGGTTGAGCAGCAGGCACGTGGCGCCCAGCCTGACCATGTGGTCGACCCAGCCGTCGTCCACGAGCCTGGGCAGCCTGTGCACCGGCTCGCTCGTGCCGTCGTTTTGGTAGGGAGCCCCCAGAAGTCCCAGCGGATAGACCTGATAGACGACCGATTCCTCGTACCAGCTCATAAGGCCTCCTTAGGCTGTGCGCGTGGCACGCGGTGCGTCACGCGCGGTGCGTCTCGTTGCTGATGACGCACCTGTTGGCGGGCAGCCACACGCTGCCCCACTCGAAGGGGACGCCGTTGTCGAGGCGTACCAGCTGGTCGAGCTCGAGCACGGGCGCGTGCTCGTCGCACTCCAGGTAGCCACCTCGCACCTTGCCGGCGGTGCGCGCGGTGTAGACCATCTCGGAGCGGCCGATCTCGTGCCCGCTCGTGCGCTCCACCGCCGCGAAGAGCGCCTCGTGCTCGAAGTCGCACTTCTCGAGCCCGGGGCAGACCCCCAGGTTGAGGTGGCTCTCTATGAACATGACGGCGCGATGGCTCACGTAGCGCACGCGGCAGAGGTACAGGTACTTCTCGCCCTTCTCGATCTGCAGGTTG
>NZ_JBJEHW010000064.1:0-4242 GCF_051876455.1 Parafannyhessea sp. | reverse complement strand
GGCGTGATGGTGGCGCACTTGACGGCCACGCCCAGGCGCTTGGTGGCGTTGGCGGAGTCGATCGTGACCTGGTCGTCCGTGGCGTTGCGGTTCTGGAGCCCCAGGTCGTAGTACTCGGTCTTGAGGTCGACGAACGGGACGATCAGGTCGTCCTTGATCATCTTCCACATGATGCGCGTCATCTCGTCGCCGTCCATCTCGACGAGCGGGGTCTTCATCTGAATCTTTGCCATCGCGTCCTCCGGATGCCCGTTTTTCTTGACCAATCGCCAAGCCGGCTGGCTGGCCAACAGTCCAACTGAGTCCCAAGTCTAGCTGCTTTGCGCCGCCCGCTTGGGCGAGAAGTGCGTGCCGTCCCCGCTTTGTAGCGCAGATTTAAGCTTTGGGATGGCTTTGGCCGCGGCTGACGGGCCAGCCGGCGGCCGCGCGAGCGCGATGGGGTACCATGGGGCCGTTGCTTGCAGGTGGCTGGGGGGAGGACGCGTGGCTGAGCGCGTGACGGTCAAGGACGTTGCCCGGGAGGCGGGGGTCTCCGTCGCCACCGTGTCGCGCGTGATCAACCAGAACGGGCGCTTCTCGCCACAGACCGAGCGCCGCGTGCGCCAGGCGATCGAGCGCCTGGGCTACCAGCCCAACCAGCTCGCGCGGGGGCTGCGCCAGCAGCGGGCGGACTCGGTCGGCGTGGTGGTCCCCAACATCAGCAACGAGTTCTTCTCGCGCCTGATCATGCGCGTGCAGCAGCGGCTGTTTGACGCCGGCCTTTCCATCATGATCTACAACACCGGCCACTCGCTCGACATGGAGCGCCAGTGCTACGCGTCGCTCGCGGCGCAGCGCGTGTGCGGCGTGATCAGCGCAAACGCGCTGGAGGACGTGCGTGCGGCCATGCGCCACGACGTGCCGGTGGTCTACATCGACCGCGAGGCCGATCTTGCGCCGGACGTGGGCGTGGTGCTTTCCGACAACGTGTCTGGCGGCAGGCTTGCGGCGCGGGAGCTGGTGCGCAGCGGCTGCCGGCGGCCCCTGCTGGTGAGCGCGACGGCGAACTTCCCCATCACCAAGGTGCGCACCAGGAGCTTTGTGGACACCCTGCGTGAGCTGGGCGTTCCCCTTGCGGACGACCACGTGCTGACCCCCGCCGCCACGGACTTTGAGGGCGGTCACGCCGCCGCGGAGGAGGCCCTGGCCCGCGGCCTGGACTTTGACGGCGTCTTCTGCGAGACGGACCGCCTTGCGATCGGCTTCATGAACGAGCTGGGCGAGAAGGGCGTGCGCGTGCCGGCCGACGTGACCGTCGTGGGCTTTGACGACGTGCTGCTCGCGCGCTTTGGGCGCCCGCCGCTCACGACCGTGCGGCAGTGCCCGGAGCGCATTGGCGAGCTGGCGGCGGAGACGCTGCTCCAGATGGTGCGCGGCGAGCGGGCTGAGGGTCGCCGCGAGCTGGTGCCCGTGGAGCTGGTGCGGCGCGAGTCGACCCTGCGCGGGGACGCTCTGGCAGATGGCTGAGGGGCGGCGCGGGGCGAGGCCGCACGGGCTTCTCGTCCGGCGCGGGGGGAGCCGCTTGTCCGACCCGTCTTGACAGTCGTGTGAGTAAACGTTTACCCTTGCCATGTAGCAGGGGAGACCCGCCCGCGGGCGGACGGACGAAGGGACGTGCAAGATGGAGCTCAACCAGTACATGGACCACACGCTGCTCAAGCAGAACGCGACGGAGGAGCAGCTCGCCAAGCTGTGCGACGAGGCGCGCGAGTGGCACTTCAAGACCGTGTCCATCAACGGGACGTGGACCAGGTTCGCGGCGGATCGGCTCGCGGGCTCCGGCGTGGGCGTGACCACGTGCATCAGCTTCCCGCTGGGCGCGTGCTCCACGGCCGGCAAGGTGGCCGAGGCGCGCCAGGCCGTTGCCGACGGCACCACTGAGATCGACATGGTGCTCAACGTGGGCAAGCTCCTGAGCGGGGACGACGACTACTGCACGCGTGACATCGCGGCCGTGGTGGAGGCCGCGCAGGGCCACCCGGTCAAGGTGATTCTGGAGTGCTGCCTGCTGACGGACGAGCAGATCGTGCGCGCGTGCAAGTGCGCCGAGGCGGGCGGCGCCACCTTCGTGAAGACTTCGACCGGATTCAGCACCGGTGGCGCGACGGTGCACGACGTGGAGCTCATGCGCAAGACCGTGGGCGACCGCATGAAGATCAAGGCCGCGGGCGGCATCCACACCAAGGCGGAAGCCCTCGCCATGATCGCCGCGGGCGCGGACCGCATCGGCGCGAGCGCCTCGGTCGCGATCTGCTCCGAGTAGGGGCGCTGGCAGGCAAGGTAAAGATTCGGCCGGGTCACCGCGTGGGTGGCCCGGCCGCTTGCGTGCGGTTTCGTGCCGTTGGGGCAAAGCCAGGGGAGAGGAACTAGCCTTCCTGGCCCGAGGGCGCCGCGGGACGCGCGAGCCACGCGGGCTGCTCCGCGCTGACGGTGCGGGCGCACACGCGGGCGCGGTCGAGCGACATGATCGTGACGCCGCGGTAGTTGCCGGAAGGCTGCGGCGCGACCACGAGCGCGCAGTCCGCCTGCGCGTAGCTCACCAGGCAGAGCGGCACCAGCAGCCTGAGCGCGTCGGCCGTGGGGTCGTAGGCGGGCACGGCTATGCGGTAGCTGGCGCGCACGCGCTTGAGTGTGAGGTCGAGGGCCTCGTCCAGGTCGCGGCAGAGGCGGCGGTACAGGCCCGGGTCCGCCTTGATGGCGCGCGCGAGCTCCACGAGCGGGTCGCCCTGGGTGGGCTGCTCGCCCTGGCCGGCGCGGCTCAGGAGCTCCGTCGCCGTGGGGCTGGCCGCGAGCTCGTCCGCGAGGAAGGCGCGGGGCAGGACGCCGAGCCGGTGCGTGAGGATGGCGTCCGTGTCGAGCACGACCAGGCGGTTGGTGTCGAGCGTGACGTCGGTAAGGTCGTGCAGGTAGGTGACAGGCTGGGGCAGCGGGTCGAGCTTTGCCACGAGCTCCGCGCCCATCTGGCCGGAGCCCGCCACGCAGAATCCCGCGGACTTCCAGGCGATGTCGCCCCGGTTGGGCGTGAACACCGCGTATATGTCCTGGCCAAAGGGGGTGTAGAGCCCCGTGTCGAACGCGGCGAGCGAGCCGTCGTCCGCAACCGAGACGCGGTTGGTCTGGCGCGCGCGATGGAAGGTGACGCACAGGTACTCGCGCAGGATGCCGTAGCGGCTGGGCTGGCCGACGCCCTCGCCGGGGTAGTCCCAGTGCTCGGGCATGGCCATCGTGGCGAGCGTGCCAAGGTACGAGTCCCACGAGCCGACCATCGCGAACTGCGCGAACTCGCGGATGGGGCTCTGCACGGGCAGCCCGTGCGCGGGGCCGGAAAGCTCGCTCCAGGCGCCCTCGTCCTGCGTGGGCAGGCCCTCGATCCCCAGGGGCTCGTGCATGGTGCCGGTGCCGTCGTCACCGTCGATGCAGGCGACGCTCCAGCGCTTGCCGGCGGCCGTGCGCGCGGAGCGCTTGAGCGTGATGGTCACGGGCTGGCCGTCATCCTCGTGCAGGTAGCGCAAGGGGAACGTGACGCGGCTGTGCGTGCCCGTGAGCAGCGCGGTCGAGCGGGCCACCTGCCAGTCCTCGTCCAGCACGCCCATGACGTCCACATCGAGCGGCAGCATCTGGTAGAGCGCGCGCAGGAACTCGTCCTTGCAGTGCACGTCGAGCGAGATCGAGTGCGGCAGGTCTGACTGGCGAGAAAGGCTTCCCTCGGGGGTCGCGGGCTCCTCCTCCGGCGCGGGGCCGTTTGCCGCCACGGCCGGGCGCACGTCCTCGAACGAGAAGCTGCCCTCGGCCGGGAGCTCCTCCGCGTCGGGCTGGGAGTCGTCCTCCGGGTCGTACGTGATGGTGAGGTTGATGGTCGGCTCCGGTTCGAGCTCCGGGGTGGGCTCGGGTGCAGGTACGGGTTCGGGCTCAGCCTCAGGAGCGGGTGCCGCCTGCGGCTCCGGCTCGCTTGCGGGTGCTGCCTCGGCCTCGGGCGCAGCCTCCGGCGTGGCCTCCGCGTTGGCAGCCGCCTCCTGCTGAGGGGCCTCGTTCTTCTCGCCCGCGGACTCCGTCGCCTGCGGCTGCTGCTCGGGCGCGGCTGCGGCCTCGGCCTTTGCCTTCTCTTCCGGCGTGGCCTGCTGCTCGGCCTGCGCCGTGGCCTCAACTTCGGCCTGCGCCTCCGGCTCGGGCTTGACCTCGGCCTTGGCCTCCGCCTCGGACTGT
>NZ_JBJEHW010000063.1:0-4296 GCF_051876455.1 Parafannyhessea sp. | reverse complement strand
ATCGAGGGAGCTTGCGAGGCAGCATCGTCCGCCGCGTGTCGCGGCGTGTTTGGAGGTCATCATGGCAGAGCTGACGCAGGCGCCGGAGGTCGTGGCAGAGGCCAAGGCAAAGGCAGCCGCAACGCAGGGCGAGAAGGACGTGGCGCCGGGCTGCCCGGCGTGCTCGGGCGGCACCGGTGATACCGGCGTGGCCTACAAGCACACGCCGCGCTCCGACGAGCTCAAGCGCGACGTGACCAAGCGCCTCAACCGCGCGATCGGCCAGCTTAACGGCGTCAAGAACATGATCGAGGACGGCCGCTACTGCGGCGACGTGCTCACGCAGCTCGCCGCGGCGGAGAGCGCCATCAAGGCCGTGAGCCGCATCATCATGAAGGACCACCTGCACACCTGCGTGGTCGAGCGCATCCAGCAGGGCGACACGGAGGTCGTGGACGAGATCATGGACCTGCTCAAGAAGTTCGGCGCGTAGGCGCCGTCGGGAGGTGACAAGTTTGGGTACCGCAACCGCCCCGTCGAAGGAGACCTTCGACATCACGGGCATGACGTGCGCGGCCTGCGAGGCGCGCGTGCAGAAGTCGGCGGCCGCCGTCAAGGGCGTGACTGCCGCAAACGTGAACCTGCTCAAGAACTCGATGGAGCTTACGTACGACGGCAACCCCAAGACCGTCGAGGCAGTGGTGAAGGCGATCGACAAGGCCGGCTACGGCGCGAAGCTGCGCAGCCAGGGCCAGGCGGCCGCCGGCAAGGCTGAGCCCGAGTTCGTGGACCCGCAGATAAGCGCCAGGAAGGCCGTGCTCGAGAAGCAGCACCAGCTCGTGTGGTCGCTCGTGTTTGGCGTGCCGCTCTTCTACCTTGCCATGGGGCCGATGCTCGGCTGGCCCGAGGTCCCCGGCCTCGCGGGCATGCAGGGCATGATGGCCTCCGCCGTGACGCAGCTCATGCTGGCCATGTGCGTCATCTTCGTCAACCGCAGCTACTTCGTGCGCGGCTTCAAGTCGATCTTCCACCTTGCGCCCAACATGGACTCGCTCATCGCCATCGGCTCCGCGGCGAGCTTTGGCTACAGCGTGGTCGGCATCTACCAGATGGCCGAGGCCCTCGGCCGCATGGACGTGGCCGCGGCCCACGGCGCGATGATGAACAGCCTGTTCTTCGACTCCGCCGGCACGATCCTGGTGCTCATCACCCTCGGCAAGTACTTCGAGGCGCGCGCCAAGGGCAAGACCACCAGCTCGATATCCGCCCTCATGAACCTGGCGCCCAAGACGGCCACGGTCGTGCACGACGGCCAGGAGCAGAGCGTCCCCACCACCGACGTGCGCGTGGGCGACATCCTCGTGGTGCGCGCCGGCGAGTCCGTCCCCGTGGACGGCGTCGTGCGCGAGGGCCAGGCCTCCGTGGACGAGTCCGCCATCACGGGCGAGCCCGTTCCCGCGGAGAAGGGCGTGGGCGATCACGTGACGGGCGCCACGGTGTCCGAGCGCGGCTGGTTCAAGATGGAGGCCACCGCCGTCGGTGGCGACACCACGCTCGCGAACATCATCCGCCTGGTGGACGAGGCCACCAACTCCAAGGCGCCCATCGAGCGCCAGGCCGACCGCATCGCGGGCGTCTTCGTGCCCGTGGTCATGGCGATCGCGGCCGTGACGCTGGTGGCGTGGGTCGCGTTTCTCGACCCGGCCAACTTTGCCGTGGCCTTCAACCACGCGGTCTCCGTGCTGGTCATCAGCTGCCCCTGCGCGCTGGGCCTCGCCACGCCCACGGCCATCATGGTGGGCACGGAGCGCGGCGCCAAGGTGGGCATCCTCATCAAGAGCGCCGACTCGCTCGAGACTGCCGGCTCGCTCGACACCGTCGTGCTCGACAAGACGGGCACCGTCACGGAGGGCAAGCCCAAGGTGACCGACGTGGTGACCGCACGCGACGCGGGCGAGAAGGACCTGCTCTACGTGGCCGCGGCGCTCGAGCGCAAGAGCGAGCACCCGCTGGCCCAGGCGGTGTGCGACTACGTGGGCGAGGGCGTCGCCGCGGACGCCACGGTCACGGACTTCACGCAGGTGGCCGGCGGCGGCATCAAGGCCACCGTGGACGGCAGCCGCGCCCTTGCGGGCAACGCGCGCCTCATGTCCGAGGAGGGCGTGGACCTGGGCGACCTCGCCGCGCAGGCGGACGCGCTCGCCGCGGCCGCGAAGACGCCGCTCTTCTTCGCACGTGACGGCAGGGTGCTGGGCATGCTCGGCGTGGCCGACGTTGTGAAGGCGACCTCCGCCGACGCCGTGGCGCGCCTGCGCCAGATGGGCGTGCGCACGATCATGCTCACGGGCGACCAGCCCAAGACCGCCCAGGTCATCGCGGACCAGGTGGGCGTGGACGAGGTCGTGGCGGGCGTGCTGCCCGACCAGAAGGAGCAGAAGGTGCACGAGCTCCAGCGCGCCGGGCACAAGGTTGCCATGGTGGGCGACGGCATCAACGACGCACCCGCGCTTGCCCGTGCGGACGTGGGCATCGCCATCGGCGCCGGCACGGACGTGGCCATAAGTTCCGCGGACGTGGTGCTCATGCACTCCGACCCGGCGGACGTGGCCACCGCGATCGAGCTCTCCCGCGCGACGATGCGCGACATCAGGCAGAACCTGTTCTGGGCGCTGTTCTACAACGCGATCTGCATCCCCGTGGCCATCGGCGTGCTCACGCCGCTCGGCATCACGCTCAACCCCATGGTGAGTGCGGCGGCCATGGGCTTCAGCTCCGTGTTCGTGGTCTCCAACGCGCTGAGGCTCTTTGCCTGGAAGCCAAGTGGCAAGACCGCGGGTGCCGCGAAGGCGTCCCGCGCGAAGGTGACGGAAGGCGTCGCGGCGGAGGATGCCGCGGCAGACACGGAAGGAAGTACCGAAATGGCAAGCAAGACGCTGGACATCGAGGGCATGATGTGCGAGCACTGCGTGGCGCACGTGACCGAGGCCCTGGAAGGCGTGCGTGGCGTCAAGAACGTGCGCGTCTCGCTCGAGGACAAGAACGCTACCCTGGACGCCGGCCCGCTCGTGAGCAACAAGAAGCTCGAGAAGGCCGTCGCGGACGCCGGCTACAAGGTGGTCGCCGTCAGGTAGGCGCTAGGCACAGGCAGGATTGACCCGCGCGGCCGCAATGCCGTGCCGCGTGGGAGGGCATCCCCGGGCACCGTCACAGGTGCTCGGGGATGCTGCCGTCCAGGAAGGCGGCAAGCAGGTCCTCCAGGTCCGAGATCTGCCGCCTGAGCTCGCGCCCGCGGTCCGTCTCGCCCACGAGGACCTGGTGGTCGTAGCGGCGGATGACGTCGCTCTCGCTCATGATGTCCGCGTTGTCGTCCAGCGCGGCCTCGATCCCCAGGAAGGGTCGGTGCGCCTTGATGCGCAGGTCGTGCGATCCCGAGACGAGCGTGTACCCGGCGATGCCGCACTTCTCGTGGTATGCCTCGCAGAAGCCGCCGTCGATGATGATGCGGCGTCCGCCCGCGCGCACGGGGCTCTCTCCCGCGGCGGCGCGCACGGGCGTGTGGCCGTTGATGATGCGGCACTCCGGCCCCGTGAGGCCGAACTCCGCCAGGATCTGCTCACAGACGTCCGCGCGGTCGGCGAGGTCGAAGTAGGGGTCGCGCGGCTCGGCCCACGCGGCGCGGTCGCTCACGAAGGCGCGCTCGAACGTCTTGACGACGCGGCCGGAGAGCGGGGAGTGCGCGCCGCACCAGAGGTAGTACATCCAGTCGAGCGCGTCCTGGTCGCCATGGGTCCAGGCGCGGCGCGCCATGCGGTCGCAGAAGTCCAGGTAGGCCCTGCCGGAAAGCGGCGTGCCGTCGCACATCACGTCCTGGAACGCGCCGTCATCGCGCAGCGGCACGCAGCCGTGGAACAGCAGGTTGCCGTCGCACACGCGGTAGATCGAGCCCTCCTCGTACAGGAACGCGACGTGCCGGTGGAGGCGGTCCGCGTCGCGGAAGGCGGCCGCGAGCCCCTGGAGCACGTCCTTCTCGCCCGCGGAGAGCGCGAAGGGGTCCGCCGGGTCGATGGTGGGGAAGTCGCGCGTGGCGAGTGGCCAGTCGCGCCCGCCGATGCACACGGTGCCGCGGTCGAGGTCCATCTTGTCCAGGAGGACGCGCTCGTTGGCGCGGAGCCAGTCGGGATGGCGGCGGTAGGTCTGGCCCTCGACCTTGAAGAGCATCACGTCGATGGCCTTCTCGAACGGCGGGATGGCGTCGTCGGCGTTGTAGGTGGCGCCCGCGAAGAGCGCGAGCTCGCGCAGGCTGATACCGTAGCCGCT
>NZ_JBJEHW010000062.1:0-4325 GCF_051876455.1 Parafannyhessea sp. | reverse complement strand
CGCCCGCGGCGCGTGCGGAGCATCATCTCGTTGACGGAGAACCAGCAGCCGGACACGACGGCGCGGTGCAGCTCGTCCGACGTGCCCGTGAACCAGTGGAACACGCAGCGGCACCGGTCCAGGCAGCCGGTCTCTGCCAGCACGTCGAGCACCTCGCCCGCGGACCTCACGGAGTGGATGGACATCACGCGCGGCTCCGGACCCTCCGCAGCGGCTGCCGCGCACGCGCGCCTGAACGCCTCGCGCTGCCGGTCGAGGGAGCCCTCGGGCACGTGCTTGGGCGAGAAGTCCATGCCGACCTCGCCCACGAACCGCGCCTTGGCAGCGAGCTCAACGAAGTCGTCCACGTCCTTCTCGCCCACGTGGCCGTCCGCCACCCACCAGGGGTGCATGCCCAACGCTACGCGCACGTTGGGCTGGTCGGCAAGCGCGTCGCGCGCGGCAAGGTAGCCCGTGGGCGTTACCGTGTTCGCGAGGACCCAGAGTCCGTCGGCCCGCGCGTCCGTTGCGACATCGCGCATGTTGGACATGAAGTCCAGGTGGCAGTGCGCGTCGAGCAGCCTCATGCCGGCCGTGCCCGTCGCGACGCTCGCGCACATGCGGCTCACCTGCTCCCGCGGCGGCGCTCCGCCACGATGGGCGCCTGCACGTCCAGGTCGTTGTGGAGGTCCGCCAGGTCGCAGATCACGCGGCCCGCGATCATCTGCCCCATGATGGGCGGCATGTAGCTCATCGTGCCCAGGGTCACGCCCTTCTCGGGCCGTTTGCCGCCGGGCAGGTCGGCGCCGCGCGGCGTCACGGGCATGGGCACCTCGGACGAGTAGAGCACCTGCAGCCCGCGAATGCCGCGCTTGCGGCATTCCTTGCGCATGACCTTGCAGATGGGGTCGGACTTGGTCTTCTCGATGGTGGAGAAGCGCAGGCGCTCCGGGTTGAGCTTGTTTGCCCCGCCCATGCTCGATATCAGCCGCAGCCCCGTGTCCTGGCACCACTTGGCGACGATGAGCTTCTGCGAGATCGTGTCGATGGCGTCGACCACGTAGTCGGGACGGGGGAGCGCCTCGAGCGTGGGGACGAGGTTCTCCTTGGAGAGGAACTGGTGCACCGTGGTGACCCTGCATTTGGGGTTGATGTCGTGCACGATGCGCTCCATCACGTCCGTCTTGGGCTGGCCGATGGTGGAGTGGTAGGCCACGGCCTGCCGGTTGATGTTGGAGGGCTGGACGATGTCCCTGTCCACCAGCACGAGCCCGCCCACGCCGCCGCGCGCGAGCGCCTCGACGCAGTTGGAGCCCACGCCGCCCAGGCCCAGCACCAGCACGCGGGAGCGCGCCAGCGCGTCGAGCCGCTCCTGGCCCAGGATGATGCGCAGACGGTCGGTCGCGGTCTCGGCCTCCACCTGCGGCGCGGCCTCAGCCGCGGGGGCGTTCTTCTCGTCCATCGGTCCTCCTAGCATGCGTTGCGCCGTGCGGGCGCGTGTGTGCTAACGACTGTAGCACGCGGCCGCGGGGGCGTCCTGTGGCGCGCGTGGTATGCTGTTGGGCTGACTTGGCCGGCGGCGCCGGCTCGGTCGCAACGTAAGCCAGCCTCGGCGGAGGCGCGCGCTCATTACACGAGTGCCCACACCGTCTGACGGGGCGCGTAAGAAGGCGGTATCAACCGTGGAAGAAATGCCAAAGAACTACGATCCCCAGACCGCGGAGCCCGAGCTCATCAAGAGCTGGATGGACGCCGGCTGCTACCAGCGCAGCAAGGGGGTGGGCGACTGCACCGTCGTCATCCCGCCCCCCAACGTCACGGGAATCCTGCACATGGGCCACGCCATGGACGACACTATCCAGGACACCTACATCCGCTACAACCGCATGCGCGGCCGCTCCACGCGCTGGATCCTGGGAACGGACCACGCGGGCATCGCCACCCAGACCAAGGTGGACAAGAAGCTCAAGAGCGAGGGCATCTCGCGCCTCGAGATCGGCCGCGAGAAGTTCATCGAGGAGTGCTGGAAGTGGCGCGAGCAGTACGGCGGCACCATCGTCAGCCAGATCAAGCGCATGGGCTGCTCCATCGACTTCGACGACGAGAAGTTCACCATGTCGCCCGAGTTCAGCCGCGCGGTCCGCAAGGTCTTCTGCGACTGGTACCATGACGGGCTCATCTATCGCGGCAAGCGCATCGTCAACTGGTGCCCCAGCTGCCGCACGGCCATCAGCGACGACGAGGCCGAGTACAAGGACGAGAAGGGCCACCTCTGGTTCCTGCGCTACCCCCTGACCGAGCCGGTCGACGGGATCGAGTACGTGACCGTGGCCACGACGCGTCCCGAGACGATGCTGGGCGACACGGGCATCGCCGTGAGCCCGCAGGACCCGGAGAAGCAGAAGCTCGTGGGCAAGACCGTGATGCTGCCCATCGTCAACCGCGAGATCCCCATATTCAGCGACTGGCACGTCGACCCCAAGTTCGGCACCGGCTTCGTGAAGGTGACGCCCGCGCACGACCCCAACGACTACGCCATGGGCCAGACGCACAACCTGCCGCAGATCAACATCTTCGACGAGACCGCGCACGTGGTCGATGGCTATGGCGAGTTCTCCGGCATGGACCGCGACGAGTGCAGGAAGGCGATTGTCGACTGGTTTGACGAGCATGGCCTGCTGGACCACATTGAGGACCTCGAGCACTCCGTCATGCACTGCTACCGCTGCGGCACGGCGCTGGAGCCGTGGCTGTCCGAGCAGTGGTTCGTGGCCGTGGACAAGCTCAAGGAGCGTGCGACCGAGGTTGTGAAGGACGGCGAGGTCAAGTTCCACCCCGACCGCTGGACGCAGACCTACCTCACGTGGATGGACAACCTCAAGGACTGGTGCATCAGCCGTCAGCTGTGGTGGGGCCACCGCATCCCGGTCTTCTACTGCGATGACTGCGGGTGGGAGGACGCCCTCATGGAGGACACGGACGTGTGCCCCAAGTGCGGCGGCCACCACGTGCATCAGGACGAGGACGTGCTCGACACGTGGTTCAGCTCCCAGCTGTGGACCTTCGCCACGCAGGGCTGGCCAGACCACCCCGAGCAGATGGAGGGGCACCACCCCACCAAGGTCCTCGTGACCGCTCGCGACATCATCGCGCTCTGGGTCGCCCGCATGATCATGAGCTCGCTGTACTTCACGGACGAGGTGCCGTTCCACGACGTGTACATCTACGCGACCATCCTGGCCAAGGATGGCAGCCGCATGAGCAAGTCCAAGGGCAACGGCGTCAACCCCATGGACCTCATCCAGAAGTACGGTGCCGACGCGATGCGCTTCAACCTGCTCACGCTCATCACCAACAACCAGGACGTCAAGTTCGACGCCAACATCGACAAGAAGACCAAGCAGCTGATCGACAGCCCGCGCACGGAGCAGGCCCGCTCCTTCGTCACCAAGATCTGGAACGCCAGCCGCTTCGTCCAGATGAACCTCGCCGGCTACGAGCCTGGCGCCCCCAAGGCCGAGACGCCCGAGGACGCGTGGATGCTGAGCCGCCTGGCCAAGGTCGTGGCCGACTCCACGAGGCAGCTCGAGCAGTACGAGTTTGGTGACTATGCCCGCAACATCCAGTCGTTCTTCTGGAACGAGGTGTGCGACTGGTACATCGAGCTCTGCAAGGACCGCCTGCTGCATGGTGAGCCCGCGGAGAGGCTGCAGGTCCAGCGCAACCTCGTGTTCGTGCTCGACACGTCCATGCGCCTGCTGCACCCGGTCATGCCGTTCGTGACGGAGAGCGTGTGGGACAAGCTCCCCGCCTCCGGCCTCGACGCGCACGACGCGCAGTTCCTCATGGTCGCCAAGTGGCCCGAGCCCGACGACTTTGCCAAGTTTGTGAACGAGAAGGCCGAGCACGACTTCGACCTCGCAAAGCGCGTGGTCTCCGCGGTGCGCTCGACCCGTGCCCGCTACCGCCTGTCGCCCAAGGCCGAGCTCGACGTGGCCGTCCGCTCCTCCGCGGATGACGCGGCGGTGCTCGAGGCGCAGCGCTCGTTCATCTGCTCCGTCGGCCGCGTGGACCAGCTGGCCCTCGGCCACGAGCAGGAGAAGCCCGAGGGTTCCGTCACCGTCGCCGACGGCACGCTCGAGATCTTCGTGGCGCTGGGTGGCCTGGTCGACCTCAAGGCCGAGGCGGCCCGCCTCAAGAAGGAGCTGGCAAAGGCCGAGAAGGACCTCAGCTCCGTGAGCAGGACCCTCTCTAACGAGGGCTTCGTCGCGAAGGCGGCGCCTGTCATCATCGAGAAGAAGCGCGCCCAGCAGGCCGAGCTCACGACCACGATCGAGCAGCTCAAG
>NZ_JBJEHW010000061.1:0-4330 GCF_051876455.1 Parafannyhessea sp. | reverse complement strand
ACTCCTCGAAGCCCATGAGGAAGCGGTCCTCCTCGCCCTCGGCCTTGAGCTGGTCGATCTGGTCGCCAATGTACTTGAAGCCCGTGAGCACGCGGCGCATCTCGAAGCCGTAGTCACGCGCGAGCGCGTCAGGCATGACGGAGGAAACGATCGTGGAGACGGCGACCTTGCGCTTGGGGTCCTCGCCGCGGTCGATTGCCATCTTGATGAGCCAGTCCATCATGAGGACGCCCATCTCGTTTCCGGAGAGAAGGACGTACTCCCCGTTGTGCGGGATGGCCGTGCCCATGCGGTCGGCGTCCGGGTCGGTGGCGACCACGAGGTTCGGCTTCACCTTGTCGGCAAGCTTGAGCGCGAGCTCGAGCGCGGAGCGGAACTCGGGGTTGGGGTACGTGCAGGTGGGGAAGTTGCCGTCCGGGTCCTTCTGCTCGGGCACGACCTCCACGTCGTTCACGCCGATGGACTTGAGCATGCGCGTGACGCACTCCATGCCGGTGCCGTTGAGCGGCGTGTAGACGACCTTGTAGCCCTCGGGCGCCTTGAAGCCGGGGACGGAGACCTTCTGCACGGCCTCGAGGTAGCTGTCCAGGACCTCCTCGGGCGTCCACTCGATCAGGCCCTTCTGGAGGCCCTCCTCGAAGTCCATCATCTTGGCGCCGCCGAAGACCGGGGTCTTCTCGATGGAGGCCGAGATCTCGTCAGCGGCCTCGTTGGCGATCTGGCCGCCGTTGTCGTTGTAGACCTTGTAGCCGTTGTACTGCGCGGGGTTGTGCGACGCGGTCAGCACGATGCCGGCGGAGGTGTGCAGGTAGCGCACCGCGAACGACAGCGTGGGGACGGGCTCGATGCGCGGGTACACGTACACGTGGATGCCGTTGGCGGCAAGCACGCCGGCCGCGACCTTCTGGAAGTCCTCGCCCTTGAGGCGCGAGTCGCGCGCGAGCGCGAGGGACGGCTTGTCGTAGTGGGCGTTGAGGTAGTCCGCCACGCCCTGGGTGGCCTGCGCCACGACGTAGACGTTCATGCGGTTGGTGCCCACGCCAAGCGTGCCGCGCAGGCCCGCGGTGCCAAACGAGAGGTCGCGATAGAAGGCGTCGTTCAGCTTCTCCTCGTCCCCCGACGCGATGAGCTGATCGAGCTCGGCCTTAAGATCGGGCTCGGTGACGTTCTCCTTCCAAAGCTGGACCTTGGACTCAGTTTCCTTATCCATGCACGACTCCTAGCTCTTCTCGAATGGCGGGAAACCCGCACGGCGGGAACCCGTCTGCCTCACACGTACCTACACACGATGATAGCCAATGTCGCGGCAACGGTTTTCAGACGGGCGCCAAACGCGGCCGATATGGCGGAAGGCGGCGGGCGGCGGCGTATGGGAAGTTGCTGATGGCGCCGATTGTTCCGTTGGTGCCCAAACGCCGCGCCTACCATGTGGCATACCATGTGAGAAGAACGTACGACCACGGGCGAAAGGTGTCCCGAATGAGCGACCAGACCATCACGACCGGGGGCTCCGGACAGGACCTCGAGTTCTTTGCGACCTGCCCCAAGGGCTTCGAGCACCTTCTGGCGGACGAGCTCGCGGCGCTGGGCGTGCCTCACGTGCGCGCGCTGCGCGGCCAGGTGGGCTTTGCGGGCGGGCTCGAGGACGCGTACCGCGCCTGCCTGTGGTCGCGCATGGCGTCGCGCGTGACGCTGGTGCTCGCGCGCGTGGACGCCACGTCCTCCGACGCCCTGTACGAGGGGCTATCGCGAATCCCCTGGCAGGACCACGTGCCCGCTGGCGCGACCATCGCCGTGGAGGCGCACGGCACCAACGCGGCGCTCCGCAACACGCAGTTCACGGCCGTGCGCGCCAAGGACGCAATCGTGGACGCAATCCTCGCGCGCCGCGGCACGCGCCCCATGGTGGACGTACGCCACGCAGACGTCAGCGTTGCCGTGAGGGTGGGCCGCGAGCGCGCGACCGTGGGCATCGACCTTTCCGGCGCGCCGCTCTTCCGTCGCGGCTACGAGGCCGCTCGCTCCGGCCGGGCGCCCATCGCGCCACTTAGGCCCGACTACGCCGCCGCGCTCCTGGCCGCGGGCGGATGGTACCGCAGCGTGCGCCACGGCGACTCCGTGCTCGCGAGCGTGTATGACGGCGCCGGCAGCCTCCTGGTGGAGGCTGCGGCCCAGGCGCTCGACCGCGCGCCGGGACTGCTCCGCACGCGCTGGGGCTTCGAGGGCTGGGGCGGCCACGACGCCGACCTGTGGGAGAGGCTCGTGGCCGAGGCCCGCGAGCGCGCCGAGGCGGCGGGCACGAGGGTCGTCCTTCTCGCCCACGACACGCGCGCCGGGGCCGAGACCGCCGCGCGCCACGCGCTGCGCGCAGCCGGCATGGACGTGGAGCCGGCCTTTGTGGACGCCGGCGAGATGGCGACGCGGCTTGGGCGCGCCTGCGCGTCGGGTGCGCCGCTCGTGGCGATGGACCTCTCGTGGCTGGACGAGGGCGCGGTCGCGGCGGAGGCCGCGGCGATGTCCGAGTGCGTAACGGCAGCTGCGGGGGTCGCGGGCAAGGCGGGCACGGTCGTGGCGCTCGCCAAGGACGCCGCGCTCGACAGCGCGCTTGGACACGAGGCGGACGGCACCGTCGACGTGCTGGTTGGGCAGGACGACGCGACCATCCGCACGTTTGGCGCGGAGGGACTGCCGCGCGAGCACCCCACGGTGAGCGTGACCGTGCCCGGCGGCCGCCAGGCAAGCGTGCCCGTGCTCGTGGACGCGAGCGACCAGTTTGCGCGCCGCCTTCAGAAGGTGTGGCGGCTGCGGCGCAAGTGGGCCGAGCGCGAGGACGTGAGCTGCTACCGAATCTACGACGCGGACCTGCCGGACTACTCCGTGAGCATCGACCTCTTCCAGGGGTCCGAGCTCATGCCCGCGCGCAACGGGCGCGGCCGCTGGCTGCAGGTGTACGAGTACGCGGCGCCCAAGTCCGTGGACGCGACGCTCGCGCGCAGGCGGCTGCTCGACGTGCTGGCCATCGCGCCGCGCGTGATCGGCGTGGCGCCCGAGGACGTGTTCGTGCGGGTGCGCACGCATGGCAAGGGCGGCTCGCAGTACGCGGGGGAGTCGACGGCGCAGCGCGAGCAGGCGGGCGGCAACGGCCGCGACCGGCACGACGGGCGCGGTGCCGGACGGAGGCCCGGGGACGGGGCACGCGTTCTTCTCCCCCGCGGCGCGCACCTTGTGGACGAGGGCGGGCTCACCTTCGAGGTGAACTTTGGCACCAGGCTGGACTGCGGAATCTTCCTGGACCACCGCGAGACGCGCTCGCTCGTGCGCGAGATGATGAAGAAGACCGCCGGCTCGAAGCGGTTCCTCAACCTGTTCGCGTACACCGGGACCGCAACGTGCTACGCGGCGGACGGCGGCGCCAAGCACACGACCACCGTGGACATGAGCAGGCCCTCGCTGGAGTGGGCGCGACGCAACATGGAACGCAACGGCTTCGTGAGCAGGATGCGGCCGCCCGAGCACGAGTACGTGCAGGCAGACGTGCTGGCGTGGGTGCAGGAACAGCGCCACAGCAAGAACCGCTGGGACCTCGTCTTCTGCGACGTGCCCACGTTCTCCAACTCCTCGCGCATGCGCGGCTCGTGGGACGTGCAGCGTGACCACGCCGAGCTCATCATCGGCATATCGCGCCTGCTCACGCGCAACGGCTCGGCGATCTTCAGCTGCAACCTGCGCGGCTTCAAGCCCGACGTGGACAAGCTCGCGCGCGCCGGCGTGAGCCTGGAGGACATCACGGCCGAGACCATCCCGGAGGACTTCCAGCGCAACGCCAAGATCCACCACTGCTACATCGTGCGGCGGACGGCGTAGGCCACGGTCGCGGGACGCGGGAGCGGCCAGGCTTCCTTTGGGATGGCTTTGCCCCCGCGCCGCAGACACGCGCAAGGCAGCTGTCATATCAAATATCTTTCTTGAGCGCGCGGCTTCCCCTGTTGGGCGGCCGCGCGTATCTTCTTGCCATGGCAATCTATCTCAGTCACACCACGGCACTCTCGATCTGGCTGCGCGAAGGAGGCTGGCTCGTTCGCGACAGCGTCGCGACGCGCGGCGGCTCCCTGGCGGACTCAAGCGCGTCGGCTCGCGAGGTGGAGGCCTCGGGAATCCTGCAGCGCGGGGCCATCGAGGCACCAGTGCACGTGCTTGTGGACGCGCAGACGAAAAAGCACAGGATGAGCCAGGTCAAAGCCCATGTCTGGAGCGGAAAAATCCCATTGCGCAGCTTCTATCGCCTAGAGGACGGCATCTACGTAAGTTCCCCGGAATTCACCGTCGTACA